>DATKFK010001079.1:0-3877 GCA_035544375.1 Thermoanaerobaculia bacterium | reverse complement strand
CGGCGCCGCGAGCGAGCCTTGGCGGACCAGGAGGCAGGAGACGAGTAGATGGCACCCATAGTGCGCTTGCGTTCCTCGACCATCGTGCTGCTGGTCCTCGCCGCCGGGCTGGCATTCATCTGGGAGCCTGTCCGGGCGCAGCCGCCGGGCGGCCGCGGCGGGCGCGGCGGCGGTGGCGGCCGGCAGGAAGGCGGCAGGGCCAGCGCCCTTGCCGTCCTGCAGGCAGCTCCGGGAGGTCCGCAACTGGAGGGGAGCGTGCTTTTCTACTCGCGTGGCGGCGGCGACGTCCAGGTGATCGCCGACTTCAACGGCCTGGCAAAGCCGGGCCTCTACGCGCTCCACGTGCACGAGAAGGGCGTGTGCACGATCGAGGCGGGCGGCAAGCCGCCCTTTGCCTCGGCGGGCAACGACTTCAACCCGACGAGCGCGCCGCATGCTTGCCCCGACGCCGCAAAGCGTCATGCCGGCGATCTCGGCAACGTCGAGATCGCCGCCGACGGCACCGGTCATCTCGAGCTGAGCACGAAGCTGCTGGCGCTCTCGGGCACCGGCTCCGTGGTCGACAAGGCAGTCATCCTCCATGCCGGCGCCGACGACTGCACCACCCAGCCCGACGGCAATGCCGGCGCGCCCCTGGCCTGCGGCGTGGCCAAGGCCGTCGACGACACCTCGAGCAGCAGGCCGTCCCGCCGGCGCGGCCGGACGCCGCCGGGCACGGGTTCGCAGCAGCCTTGAACCGTCCACGCAATCCCAGGGAGCAGCCATCATGAGCAACCACCCCACGGAGCCTGCCGTCACCAACCGGCTGGCCGGCGAGAGCAGTCCCTACCTCCTGCTGCACCAGCACAACCCGGTCGATTGGTATCCCTGGGGCGAGGAGGCGCTCCGGCGGGCGAGCCGCGAGGACAAGCCCATCTTCCTGTCGGTGGGCTACTCGACCTGCTACTGGTGCCACGTCATGGAGCGCGAGTCCTTCGCCGACCCGCGGGTGGCGGCGGTGATGAACCGGGACTTCGTGAACATCAAGCTCGACCGCGAGGAGCGGCCCGACCTCGACGAGGTCTACATGACCGCCACCCAGATCCTCACCGGGCAGGGCGGCTGGCCGAACTCGCTCTTCCTCACTCCCAAGCTCGAGCCCTTCTTCGCCGGCACCTACTTCCCGCCCGACGACGCCCATGGCCGTCCCGGCTTTCGCCACGTCCTCGAGGACCTGGCCCAGGCCTGGAAGGAGCGCCGCACCGACGTCGAGGAGCAGGCCGCCGAGATGGCGAAGGCCATGCGTCATTTCCTCGAGGAGCGCTCCCGGCCCGGGGCCGAGCCGCCGGGCCCCGGCACCTGCTGGCGAGGAGTCGACTCGCTGGCGCGCCGCTTCGACCGCGAGTGGGGCGGCTTCGGCAGCGCGCCCAAGTTCCCGACGCCGTCGAACCTCTTCCTGCTGCTCGAGATGGCGCCCGAGCGGCCCGATGCCGGCGAGATGCTGGCGGCGACGCTCGATGCCATGGCGCGCGGCGGCATCTACGACCAGCTGGCCGGCGGTTTCCATCGTTATGCCACCGACCGCGAGTGGAAGGTGCCGCACTTCGAGAAGATGCTCTACGACAACGGCTTCCTGCTCGAGCTCCATGCCCGCGAGCACGCCCGCACCGGCGACCCCCAGGCGGCCAGGGTGGCGCGAGAGACCGCGGCGTTTCTCGGGCGAGAGATGACCTCGCCCGAGGGGGCGCTTTGGAGCGCCATCGACGCCGAGACCGGAGGCCACGAGGGCGCCTACTACGTTTGGACGAGGGCCGAGATCGCAGCCGTCCTGGGCGAGGAGGATGCGGCCTTTGCGGCTCCGCTCCTGGGTTTCGCGGGTCCGCCCTTCTTCGAGGGGGACCGCTACGTGCTGCACGCCCCCGAACGCTGGGAGGAGGTGGCGCGGCGCCGCCGCCTCGATCCCGACGAGCTGCTGCGTGAGCTCGCGGGGCCGCGCCGGCGCCTGCTCGAGGCACGTGGGAAGAGACCGCGGCCGGCCACCGACGACAAGGTCCTGGCCGACTGGAACGGCATGGCGATCGCCGGGTTGGCCGCCGCCGGCCGGTTGCTGGGCGAGCCCGGGTTCATCGCGCAAGCCGTCCGGGCCGCCGAGGTGGTGCTGGGAGAGATGCGCCCCGGCGGGGCCGGGGGTTCCCTCATGCACGTCTGGCGTGCCGGCCACGCCCGCATCCCGGCTTTCCTGGCGGACTATGCCTTCCTGGTCAGGGGGCTGCTCGCGTTGCACGAGGCCACGGGCGAGGCGCGCTGGCTGGCGTCGGCCGCCGAGCTGACGGACGAGCAGGCCGCGCGCCTGGCAGATCCGGAGGGCGGGTTCTTCGTCGCCGGCGCCAGCCCGGACCTGCTGTTCCGCAGCAAGGACCCGTTCGACGGGGCCACCCCTGCCGCCAATGCGGTGGCGGTGCTCAACCTGATCGAGCTGGCCGAGCGCGATGCCGGAGGTCGCCGGGAACACTGGCGCCATCAGGCCACGGCCGCCCTGAAGGCGTTCGCGCCCCTGGTCGAGCAGCATCCGGAAGCGGTGCGCATGATGGCCATCGCCGCCCGCCGCTACCGAGGTGAAGTGCCGGCCCCGGTCGAGGCCGCGCGGGAGCGAGCGCCCGAGGCCGGGCCGCTGGCGATGCTCGAGAAGGAGGCCGAGGAGTTGGTGAAGGTCCGGCTGGAAGTCGGAGAGGAAGGCGGAGGCGGCAAGGAGTCGCCGGCGCCGGCGGGCGAGGCTGCCGAAGGGGTTGGGGCCGACGTCAGCTGGCGCCCCTTCCGCCTTGTCCTCGAGGTCGCACCAGGCTGGCACCTGCAAGCCAACCCGCCGAGCGAGAGCTTCCTGGTGCCAACCACGCTCGCTGCCGAGGGGGCCGAGCTGCGGCGCGTCTCCTACCCTGCCGGAGAGCCGCTGCGGGTCGCTTTCTCCAGCCGGCCAGTTGCAGCCTACCAGGGCCGGGTCGAGCTCCTCGGCGAGGTAGGCCTGGCGGCAGGTCGCCAAAATTCGCCGGCTCCCGGTGCTGCCCACTTGCGGCTCACCTACCAGCTCTGCGACGACCGGCGGTGCCTGCCGCCGGTAACCCGGAGTGTCCTTCCTTCCTGAACCATCAACCCCACCGACCAACTCCACGAGCTCGGGCCGGCGGAACGCTGCCACCGGCGCAACCCGGCTGTCCACAGTCCAGAACCTAACGGCACAGCTTTATTTACGGAAATGGTCTAATCACGTAGAAAGGAGCTGGTATGAAACGGACCCGTGTTGGACTCGCGACGGTTTTGATAGTGGCCCTTGCCGGCCTGTGGGGCGATTTTCCGGCGGGTGCACTGGGGCAATGCAACGCCACCTGCGCCTGCAATGTCGCGGGCGGTGACCTATGTATCGATAACGGCGTCCAGTCCAGCTGCAGGAACTGCGGGGGCTGCATCGGCTCGACGGCCACGCTGAGCTTCCCCGTGGGCAAAGGCGACCAGACAATCACCTTCACCTCGACGGCCCCGGCGGGGGCGACGGTCGGGGGGCCGACCTACAACGTGACGGCGACGGCGTCGTCGGGCCTGGCGGTCACGTTCACCATCGACGCCGAGGCGCGCTCGGTGTGCTCGATCTCGGGCTCGACGGTGTCGTTCACCGCCGTCGGCACCTGCGTGATCGACGCCAACCAGGCCGGGAACGCCAATTACAACCCGGCGCCGCAGGTGCAGCAGTCGTTCGCGGTGGGCAGCTAGACCCAGTACCAGCGCGTAGCGAGAGGAGCGGGATGGGGTAAGACGTTGAAACGCCTCACTTTACTGGGTATTGTTGGGTTGTCGAGACTCCAACGGACCCGGGAAAGGAGGCGTTTCAGGTGAAGAATAGAGCGAA
>DATKFK010001078.1:0-6465 GCA_035544375.1 Thermoanaerobaculia bacterium | reverse complement strand
CCGCGCCGCCGGTCGCGCTGCTCATCGTCGCCAGCGCGGACTCGACGTCGTGGCCGCGGTTGCGCTCCTCCACGTAGCGGCCGTAGGAGACGATGACGAAGTCGATGCCCAGGCCGATCAGCAGCGCCGCGCAGACGCTGGTCGCCGACGAGAGCGCGCCGAACGCCACACCGGCGAAGCCGAAGGTCAGCACCAGGCCGGTGAGCAGCGGCACGAAGGCATAGGCGAGGGCGCCGGCGCGGCGAAAGGCGAACAGGAAGAGCGCCAGCACCGCCAGCGCCGAGGTGCCGGCGTTGACGAACATGTCGCGGCGGATCAGCGAGGCGTCGCCGAGGGCGGAGACGTAGGGGCCGCCCATCTCCACCGCCGGCCGGACCGGACCGCCGGGACCGGCGATGTCGCCCCAGCGGCCGAGAGCGCCGGCGACGATGCCGGTGGCCTCGCGCGTCAGCCGCTCGTCGAAGGGGATGTCCTGGGGCGGCCGCCGCGGCTCCGCCAGCACCAGCAGCAGGCGGTGGTCGCGCGACAGGTAATAGCCGCTGGCCCAGTCGACCTGCAGCGTGCCGCGCGAGCTCGCGACGTGGCCGAGGAGAATGTCGGACAGACCCAGCGGATCGAGCTTGGCAAGCCCCTTGACCGAAAGCGCCTGGGGAGTCGCCAGCTGCCGCCGCAGCTCGCTCACCCGCCGGCGGATGCCGGCGTCGCTAAGGCGGGCCTCCATCTCGCGCCGGCCGGCGTCGTCCAAGAACAGCATCGACTTGGGAACGAAGGCGGCGAGCAGCTCCTCGGGGTTGCCCAGGCGATGCTGCACCGATTTGATCTCGGGCAGCTTGGCGAGGCTCGCGGCGAGGTCGTCGGCAAGCGTCTCGTAGGGTTCGGGGACCGCTCCCTCCGGCAGCTCGATCACCACCAGCAGGTAGGTGTTGCTGCCGAAGTCCTGCAGCATCTGGATGTAGGAATGGATCGTCGGGTCGCGGCGCGGCAGCAGGTTGAGCATGTCGGTGTCGAACGACAACCGGGAGATGGATACGGCCGAGAGGACGGCCAGCACCGCGAACGCCGCGAAGATGGTCCGGTAGCGCCGGCGCGCCAGGCGCGCCACAGAGGCGAGGAGACGGCTCACCGCGCCTCGCCCCGGGGCGCGGGCGCGGAGTCCAGCGAGGCGGCGGGCGCGGCCGGCGCCGGCGCGGCGGGGCCAACCACGGGCGAGCCGGCGGCCGCTTGCCCGGGCGCGGGCGCGGGAGGGCCGGCCGTTGCCGCGGCCGACCCGGCCAGGAAGTAGCGGCGGAAGCGCACGAAGTATTCGACGCCGGAGTAGATCGCGATCAGCACCGCGGCCCAAAGCAAGACCTTCGAGGAGTGCCTGAGCTCGCCCGGCAGCTGGTTGTGGATGATGAGGGCGGCGACGGCGACGATGTGCACGACGGTTTTCAGCTTGCCCGAGAAACCGGCGGGGATCACCTGGTTTTCGGCGGCCGCGAAGCTGCGCAAGGCGCTGACCGCGAACTCGCGGGCGACGATCACCACCACCATCCAGGCCGGCGCCTCGCCCATCTGGACCAGCGAGATGAAGGCCGCCGAGAGCAGGATCTTGTCGGCGGCGGGATCGAGCAGGATGCCCAGGCGGGTGACCTCGCGGCGCCGCCGTGCCAGGTAGCCGTCGAAGAAGTCCATCAGCGCGGCGAGCAGGAAGAGCCCCAGCCCCCACCACTCCTTGTCCTCGAACTTGGTCAGCAGCACCACCACCAGGGGAGGGACCAGCAGGATCCGGCAGATCGAAAGCAGGTTGGGTAGATTGAGCATCGCCGAGGAGCGCGCCGGGGCGCGCCGGCATTCTACGCCAGAGCCCCTCCGGCCGCAGGCGGCCGCAGGGCCCGGCCGGCCCGGCTCGGGAGGGCGCCCGCGGCGGCGGTGGGCGGCCGTGAGCGGCCGATGGTGCTGGAAACTAGCGCAGACCGGAGAGCGAGGTCGTCACCTGCAGGCGGCCGTTGGCGCCGCGCGTGACGTAGGGGGCCGGCCGGCGGACCTGGTGCCATTGCCACGCCAGCGCCTGCCGGGACGGCGCGGATTCCGCCGTGGATGGCGCGGGCGGCAGGTAATAGGCGCCGCCTTGATAGAGGGACATCACCCGCTGCACGTAGTCCAGGGTGTCGGGAAACGGCGGCACGCCGTGGTGGCGCTGGACCGCGCCGGGGCCGGCGTTGTAGGCGGCCAGGGCCAGCTCGAGGCTGCCCGGGAAGGCGTCGATCATCTGGCGCAGGTAGGCGGTGCCGCCGCGCAGGTTCTCGTCGATGTCGAAGGGATGGTACACCGCCAGCTCGACCGCGGTGTCGGGCATCAGCTGCATCAACCCCATGGCCCCCTTGTTGGAGCGGGCGCGGTGGTTGTAGCCGGACTCGACCTGGATGACCGCCTGCACCAGGCGCGGATCGAGGTGACGGGCGTCGCTGTGGCGCCGGATGATCGGCTCGAGGCCGCCGCTGGGCAGGCCCGGCAGATCGGGCACCGCCAGCAGCTCGGCGGCGTACCGCCGTGCGTGCTGCACCGGGGTCTCGTTGACGATCACCCGGCGCCCATCGACGCCGACGGCAATCTTGACCGGCTGCGGCTGGGCCTGGTGCGGGTGCTGGAACGGCTGAACGCGGGTCGGGCGGGGCGAGCCGGGCGAGGCGAGGCTGGCCGCCGTGGCCGATCTCGGCAACGTCGGCGACGGAGCTGACGCGGCGAACGCGGCAGACGACGCGGCCGCCGCCGACAACGCCGCGAAACCAAGGCAGATCAGGGTACAGACCGAAGCCGGCCCAGCCTTCGCCAAGATGGCACTCCCGTAGTGGGAGCGGCATCTTAGCACAACTCGCGCGCCATGCCCGCCAGGTCGGTCGGGCTCCCAGGGTCGAGCGCACCCCGAGCCGGCAAGGCGGAGCGGCCCAGTGCCGCTCAGCCGGGCTTGGTTCCAGCCAGCTCCGCGGCGCTCGCCAACAGCAGCTGCCAAAGCTCGTCGAGATGGCGGCGGGTGGTGCGCAGGTTGCCGATCGCCGCGTGCAGGGTGTAGCGGCCGTCGAGCACCGTGTGCGACAGGAAGAAGGGGCCGGCGGCGTTGACCCTGGCGAGCAGCCGCTCGTTGAGACGGTCCTGGGCGGCGCCGTCATTGCCCGCCGGCTCGGCCGTCGGCGGCGTCTCCCTCGTCTCCCCCGGCTGCCCCGTGCCGGCGGCGGCTGGCGCCGTCCGGGCGCGGAAGCAGACGACGCTGAAGGGCACCGGCGCCGCCAGCTCGAAGGCGGGGTCGGCCGCGATGCGGGCGGCCAGCTCGCGCGCCATGGCGCAATGCTCGCGCAGGCGCTCGCGCAGCCCCGAGACGCCGAAGGCCCGGATCACCATCCAGAGCTTGAGCGCCCGGAAGCGCCGCCCGAGCTGAAAGCCCAGGTCCATGAGGTTGGTGACCCCGGCCTCGTCGGTCCGCAGGTACTCGGGGACCAGCGCGAAGGCGGCGCGCAGGTTGGCCACGTCCCGCACCATCAGCACCGAGCAGTCGACCGGCGTGAACAGCCACTTGTGGGGGTTGACGCCGATCGAGTCGGCGCGTTCGAGGCCCGGCATCAGCGCCCGCAGCTCCGGGCAGAGCGCCGCGGCGCCGGCGTAGGCGGCATCGACGTGCAGCCACAGGCCGTGCTCGGCGCAGAGATCGGCGATCGCGGGCACCGGATCGACGCTGGTGGTCGAGGTGGTGCCGACCGTGGCCACCACGGCAAGCGGCCGCCTCCCTGCCGCGAGGTCCGAGGCGATGGCCGCCGCCAGGGCGTCAGGCCGCATGCGGAACTCGCCGTCGCTGGCCACCCGCCGCACCTGCTCGTGGCCCAGGCCCAGCACGATGGCCGCCTTGTCGACCGAGGAATGGGCCTGGTCGCTGGCGTAGACGACGAGCGCCGGCACCTCGGGGCGCCCCGCCAGGCCGCGGCTTCGCGCGTCGAGGCCCGGGGCGCGATGGCGCGCCGCCGCCAGCGCCACCAGGGTGCTCGTCGATGCGGTGTCGTTGATGTGGCCGCGGAACTCCGGCGGCAGGCCCATCATCTGCCGCAGCCAGTCGCAGACCCGTTCCTCGAGCTCGGTGGCCGCCGGCGAGGTGCGCCACAGCATGGCGTTGACGTTGAGCCCGGCGGCCAGCGCCTCGGCGACGATGCCGGGCGCCGAACCGGTGATGGCGAAGTAGGCGAGGAACCCGGGGTGGTTCCAGTGGGTGACGTTGGGTTCGATCAGCCGCTGGTAGTCGTCGAGGAGCACGCCGAGCGGCTGCGGCCCCTCGGGCGGGGCGCCCGGCAGCAGCGCGGCGACCTCGCCCGGCGCGACCGGCGGCAGCACCGGCCGCTCGCCCACCCCTTCGAGGTAGTCGGCGAGCACGTCGGCCACGCGGTGCATCGCGGCACGGAACTCGGCCGTCGGGAGGTCCTGGCTCATGCCGCGTATCCTCCGTGAAGCGGAGCGCCCGCCGACCGCCGGATCCGTCTGCCGAGTGCCAGGCGTTCCCCCGGGAAGGCGAGGCTCCCTCCTGGCAAAAGGAGGGAGCCGCGGCCTCTCGCGGTGAACGCCGGGGCGTTGCTAGCTTTGGCCCTTGCGCTTCAGCTCGTCGTCGATGACCTTGGAGAGGTCGTCGGGGGACACCACGCCCGAGATGAAGCGGCCGTTCACGAACATCGCCGGAGTGCCGTTGACCCCGGCCTTGGTGCCGGCCTGCATGTCGGTCTGGACCGCAGGGGTTTCCTTGCCCGAGTCGAGGCAGCTGTTGAAGCTGGCCGCGTTGAGGCCGGCGATCGCCGCCGCCTTCGACTTGAGCCCGTCCACGGCCAGCCCGGCCTGGTCCTTGAACATGGCGTCGTGCATCTCCCAGAACTTGCCCTGCTCGTTGGCGCACAGCGCGGCCTCGGCGGCCTTGGCGGCGTTGGGGTGCATGGGCAGCGGGAACTGGCGGAAGACCAGGCGCACCTTGTTGCCGTACTTGCTCACCACCTGGTCGAGAGTGGGAGTGATGCGCGAGCAGAAGGGACACTGGAAGTCGGAGAACTCAACGATGGTGACCGGAGCGCCGGCCGGACCCCGCGCCGGGAAGCCCGCGGCCGCCACCTCGACCCGCATCGGCTCCATCAGGTAGTCGACCTTGTACTTCGCCTCGAGGGTCTTGAAGTACTCCTCACGCGCCGTCTGCTGCCCGGTCTGCTGCAGGTACTGCTTGATCTGCGGGATCAAGGTGTCCTTGGGGCGCGGCGGCAGCTGCGCCTTGTTCTTCTCGTAGAACGCCTCGGCGTCGGCATCGGTCACCGCGGCGGGCTTGATCTCGGCCAGCACCGCATCCTTGGACACCTTGCGCGCCGCGGCCTCGGCCTCGACCAGGCGGTCCTGCACCATCTTCTTGAGCTGCGCCTCGACGATCTCGTGCTTGCGCTGCTGGTACTCGCGGTCCAGCTGGGCGAACTGGTCCGCGGCCTCGGCGTGGACCTCGCCCTCGGTGATCACCTTGCCGTTGACACGGGCCAGCGCCTGGCCGGCGTCCTCTTTCTGCATGCCGGCCTTCTGGCCGCCCTTCTTGTCCTCTGCCGAGCAGGCCGGCAGGTAGACGCCGAGGGCCAGCGCCAGGGCCAGCAAACTCGGAACCAGTCGCCGAGAAGCGACCCGCTTGTGATCCGATGCGTCCATGTCCTGTGACTCCTTTTCGACCGTAACTCTAGATACGGCAATGATTTGAGCGATGAAATCCGACGGCGCGACGGGGAATTTTAGCACAAGGGCCGCGGCCCGGAAGGCCGGGAGGGGCCTGCCACGCAATCCCGTAGATACGTTGTACGGATGCCGGGCCCGCTCCGTCCAACCCCGCGCCCCGGTTTCGCCGGCGATCGCAGCGCCACGCCGGCCGCGGCGCATCGTGGCGCCGTGGCATCCGCCGCCGTCGCAGGCTCAGACCTGCCGGCGCGCGGGGGCGGGGCGCTGTGGCGCCGGGGCGGCCGGCGGCGCGAGCGGCGACAGGTGCCGGGAGACCAGGCCTTCGAGGATGCGCTCGGCGCTGATGCCGCGCAGCCGCATCGTCGGCCCGGTGAGCAGCGCCTCGGCCAGCGCCAGCCGGGCGGCGCGCCCGAGGCCGCCTGCCGCGCCCTCGCGCGCCCGCGGCTCTGCCTCCTCGTCCTCCCCGGACGCCGGCAGCGACCGCGGCGACGGCAGCGAGCCCAGCACCGCCGCCGCGGCGAGGCCCCAGGGCCGGTCGGAGCGCGGATCGCCCCAGCCGCCGGCATCGCCGCCGCCGCCGGCCTTGCCGCCGCCCGGCGCGCCTCGCCGGCCCGCGCCGGCGGCGGCCAGCGCCTCGGCGGCGCTCAGCAGGTAGACCGCGGCCCCGGTCGCCGCATAGGCGTCGGCGGCCGCCGCGAAGACGCGCGCCAGCGTCTCCACCCGCTGCGGATCGGCGGCCACCGCCGGACCGAGGAA
>DATKFK010001077.1:0-2772 GCA_035544375.1 Thermoanaerobaculia bacterium | reverse complement strand
GGCGGCAGTCCCACGCAACTGCAAGGCCATCAACGGGTTGGGCGCGCTGCCGAGTCTCCCCGGCGAGGTGGCACGCGGTATGGAGAGACGAGGGTCGAGGGTTTTGGCTGGCGCACGAGCGGCAAGCGGCGTCAGCCGAGGAGGACCCGAAGATGTCGCAGCGCAACGTGGAGCTGGTGATCGGCAGGCTGGCTACCGACGAGGATTTCAGGCGCCGGTTCGCCGCCAACCCGGAGGCGGCGCTGGCGCAGGCAGCCGGCCTTGGCCTCGAATTGACTGCGGTGGAGCGGCACGCTCTCGTCGATCTCGAAATGGACGCGTGCGAGAGCTTTGCCGCCCGCCTCGATTCCCGCCTGCAGAAGATCTGCCTGAGCCGCAAACGGACGAGCTAGTGTTCCTCGCGTTCCTCGCCGCTCCTATTGACACTCTATAGGAATGGCCCTACGATCCTACAGAACGTCTATAGGAGGTGTGCGGGCGATGACGGAGACGCGGGAGAGGGAACCGGCGCCGGCGGCGAGCCAGACGAACCTGCTGCAGGGGACGCTCGACCTGCTGATCTTGAAGGCGCTGGCGCTGGGAGAGATGCACGGGATCGGGATCTCGCGCCGCATCGAACAGATCACGCGCGGCACCTTCCAGGTCAAGCCCGGCTCCCTGTTCCCCGCCCTGTACCGCATGGAAGAGGCGGGCTGGCTCACCGCGTCGTGGGGCGAGTCCGAGAACCGCCGCCGGGCGAAGTTCTACCGGCTGTCGCGGGCGGGACAGCGCCAGCTCGCAACCGAGACGGCGCACTGGCGGCGGGTGTCGCTGGCGATCGCGAACGCGCTCGCGGCGAGCTGAGGGACCCGACGTGCCGATCCTGGCCCGCTGTTCCAGCTGGTGGCGGAACCTGGCGCACCGTTCCCGCGTCGAGCGCGATCTCGCCGACGACGTGGCGTCCTACCTCGAGCTGCTGGCCGAGGAGAAGATGCGCCAGGGCATGAGCCCGGAGGCGGCGCGCCGGGCGGCCCGCGTCGAGCTCGGCGGCGTCGAGCAGGTCAAGGAGCGGGTGCGCGCGGTGAGGACCGGCGCCTGGCTCGACACCCTGGCACTGGACCTGCGCCACGGCGTCCGCATGCTGGCGAGGAGCCCGGGATTCACGGCGGTCGCACTGCTGGCCCTGGCGCTCGGCATCGGCGCCAACACCGCGATCTTCAGCGCCGTCGACGGCGTCCTGCTGCGCCCCCTGCCCTATCCCGACGCCGGCCGGCTGGTCCTGGTGTCGAGGCACTTTTCGCGCTCCACCTTCCCGTACGGCAACCTGTGCCTCGCCGACTACCTGGACTGGCGGGCCGGGAACCGCGCCTTCGAGGACCCGGCGGTCTGGAACCGGCGCCGCTTCGACCTGACCGGCACGGGCGAGCCGGAGGAGGTCGGCGGCGCCGCGGTGACCGCCGGGTTCTTCTCCACCCTGCGGGTGCGCCCGCTGCTGGGCCGGGTCTTCCGCGCCGGCGAGGACGGGCCGGCCCGGGAGCGGCTGGCGGTCGTCTCCGAGTCGCTGTGGCGGCGGCGCTTCGGCGGCAACCCGGGGATCGTCGGCCAGGCGGTCGATCTGGACGGCAACCGCGCGACCGTGGTCGGCGTGCTGCCGTCGTCTTTCCATTTCCCGCGCCCTGACAGCGAGGTCTGGACCAACCTCGTGTTCGCGCCGCCGGCGCGCCGCGGGCCGTTTTTCTACCGCGGCCTGGCCCGCCTGAAGCCCGGCGTCACGGCGGCGCAGGCGCAGGCCGAGCTCGACGCCATCGCCGGCCGCATCGAGCTGGGAGACCGCTGGACCGCGGGGCTCAGCTTCCCGATGCAGCCGCTGCGCGAGGCGATCGTGGGCGACGCGCGCCCGGCTCTCCTGGTCCTCTTCGGCGCCGTCTCGCTGGTGCTGCTGATCGCCGCGGTCAACGTCGCCAACCTGCTGCTGGCGCGGGCCACGGCGCGCGACCGCGAGATGGCGGTGCGCCTGGCGCTGGGGGCCGGCCGGGCGCGCCTGGTGCGCCAGCTGCTCACCGAGAGCGGGTTGCTGGCGCTGGGAGGCGGCGCGGCGGGAGTGGCGGTGGCCGCCCTTGCCGTTGCGCTGCTGCGGGCGTGGAATCCGGGCAACCTGCCGCGCATCGAGGAGGTCCACCTGGACGCGCGCGTGCTCGCCTTCACCCTGCTGATCTCGGTGGGGACCGGGGTCCTGTTCGGACTGGCGCCGGCGCTGCAGGGCTCCCGCGCCGACCTGGCGGCGGCGAGCAAGCAGGGCCGCGGCAGCTCCGCGAGCGCCGGGCGGCGCCGTGCCCGCGCCGTGCTGGTGGTCGCCGAGATCGCCCTGTCGCTGCTGCTGCTCGCCGGCGCCGCGCTCCTGCTGCAGAGCTTCGTGCGGCTGCAGCGCGTCGAGACCGGCATGGCGGCGCCGCCCGCTGAAGTGCTCACGATGCAGATCTCGCCGAGCGCCGCGAAGTACCGCGACGACAAGACCAGCATCGCGTTCTACCAGCGGCTGCTCGAACGGGTACGGCACGTGCCCGGCGTCGAAGCGGCGGCGGTCGGCGACAGCCTGCCGCCCGATCGGGAGGGCGACGCCGATACCTACGTGATCGCCGGCCGCCCGCTGGCGCAAGGAGAGCTCAACCCCGTCACCTCCGCGCCGACGGTGAGCGCCGACTATTTCCGCGCGCTGGGCATCCCGCTGCTAAGGGGACGCTCCTTCGATCAGCGCGACCGGCAGGGCTCACCGCCGGTGGCGATCCTCAGCGA
>DATKFK010001076.1:0-12504 GCA_035544375.1 Thermoanaerobaculia bacterium | reverse complement strand
GCCAGCCGGGAGTCGATGGCGGGCGGGAGCCGAGAGCCAAGAGCCGGGTTCCACGCTACATCATCGTGCCGAGTGAGATCCACGGAACCGATCAAGACTATAATGACCTCGATGAGGTGACCATGAAGACTATCTCGGTTTCCGCGCTGAAAAGCAGGCTTTCCGAGTTTCTCCGTCTAGTAAGAGAGGGGGAACGGATCATGGTGATGGATCGGGGCAGGCCGGTGGCGTGGCTCGGCCCTTGCGAGGGCGCTGACGACCTCGACGCCGAGCTGATCGAGCTGAGGGACGCCGGGCTGGTGCGGGCCGGCAGCGGCAAGATTCCACAAGAGTACTGGACGCGGCCCAAAGACAAGGACCCCACGGGTTTGCTGCTCGCCGCCCTGCTCGAGAACCGGGAAGAGGACCGGTGAGGGCGATGATCTACTGGGACACCTCCGCGCTGGTGCCGCTGCTTCGTGACGAGCCGAGGACCGCCTCCGTCCGCAGGCTCCTCGAGGAGGACCCGGCGATCCTCGTCTGGTGGGGGGCGCCCGTCGAGTGCCTTGCCGCCATCGCGCGCTGCGAGCAGGACGGCCAGGTGACGCGAGGCGAGGCAGACCGCGCCCGGCGGCATCTTCACGAGCTGGCGGGGGCGTGGAGCGAGGTGCTCGCCGGCGAACAGGTGCGCGAGCACGCGGGCCGGCTGCTGCTGCGTCACCGCTTGCGTGCCGGCGATGCCCTGCAGCTGGCCGCGGCTCTCACCTGGGCCCGCGGCCGCCCGCGGCGGCACCCGTTCGCCACGCTCGATCGCCGCCTCGCCGACGCCGCGCGCGGCGAGGGCTTCAGCCTGGTCCTGCCGGACGCCGCCGCCGCGCCGGTTTAGGCTACCCGGTCAGACCTTCAGCACTGGCATCGCCTGGTGTAACGCGCCGCGAGCATCTTGACCGGCCCAGCTTGCCCCGGTCATGCTCGTTGTATGAAAACCGCGATTTCGATCCCCGATGAAGTGTTCGCAGAAGCCGAACGACTCGCGGCGGAGTTGCAAACATCTCGCAGCCGCCTCTATAGCCGTGCGCTGCGCGAGTTCGTGGCCAGGCACTCGCCCGATCGCGTGACCGAAGCGATGAACCGGGTGGTGGACGAGGTGGGGAGCGAAGTGGATGACTTCACCAGGAGAGCTTCCAAGCGGATTCTCGAGCAGGTCGAGTGGTGATCGGCCAGGGACCTGGTTTTGGTGGGCATCGATCAGGAGTCGGGAACGATGAGCTGCAGGCGCTCGGAGGTGGCGGTGGCGCTGTTGCGGCGGCGGCGCACCAGCTGGCCGGCGATCGCGGTGCGGTTGCGGCCGGTTTCCTTGGCGACGTACATGGCGGCGTCGGCCAGGCGGAGCAGGGTGCTCTTGCATTCGCTGAGCGACAGGTCTTCGGCGAGGTGGCGCTTCAGGGTGGCGATGCCGATCGAGCAGGTCACGCCCTTGAGATGCAGGGCCTCGGGCTGGATCTCGCCCGGCTGCGAGGAGAAGGTGGTCTCGACCAGCTTCGAGCGGACCTCCTCCGCCAGATCGATCGCCTGCTCGAGGTCGCAGCGCGGCAGCAGCAGCACGAACTCGTCGCCGCCGTAGCGGGCCGGAATGCCGTTGGCGGCGCCCACCATGCGGCGCAGGATGTGCCCGACCTCGCGCAGCACCTGGCTGCCGGCGAGATGGCCGTGGGTGTCGTTGACTCTCTTGAAATAATCGAGATCCACGAAAAGCAGGGCCAGGTCCTGGTCGCCCTCGCGGCAGCTCCGAATCGCTTCGGCCAGGGCGACGTGCAGGTAGCGGTCGTTGAACAGGCCGGTCAGGTTGTCGCGCTTGGCGATCTCCTGCGCCTGGCGCGCGTCGAGGACGTTCTGGATCGAGATGGAGATGTAGCCGGCGAAGATCTCGAGCAGGTTGCGGTCCTCGCGGCTGTAGGTCGGCGCCTCGCGGCGGTTGATCAGCTCGAGGACTCCGCAGACGTCGTGCTCGATGCGGACCGGGATGGCGATCATCGACTGCGTCTGGTAGGAGGTCAGGTGGTCCACCCCGCCGTAGAAGAACCGGTCGGCCGGCGCGTCCGCGGTGATGTAGGTCTCGCCGGTCAGGTAGACCCGGCCGGCAATGCCCCGGTCGGCCGGGATGGTGGCGCCCAGCAAGCCCTCCGACTTGCCGCCGAAGGTGGCAATGAAGGTCAGGTGGTTGCGGTGGCGCTCAGGATGCTTCTCGGCGGGGTTGTCGAGCAGGATGGAGCCCGCCGCCGACGGCACGAAGCTGTTGGCGCGGCGCAGAACCTCCATGAGGTTCTCGGCGAGGCTCAACTCGAGCGGGAACGTGGGGTGCGCCCGCCGCCTTTCCAGGAAGCGTTCCAGGCGCAGGGGGTCGAGGCAATTGAACTCGGCCGTCAAGGAGCCCTCAGCCGGCCGGTGGCCGAAACGGGATGAGGCGCCGCGGCGCACGCTCCGGCGTCGAGGGCAGGAACCGCGGTCATGGACCCGGTCAGGGAGAGGCACGGTGCCTCTGCTCGCGCGCGGATAGCCAGCATTAAACACCATAACAGAACTGCGGGCTCGTGGGTATGACCCCCGTCACAGGGGTCCCAGGGCATCGCCAGGCGGGCCCGGCGGCACCGGCAGGGCGGCGGCAGGGGCGGCCGCGGGGCAGGGATCGCTGGTGCGGGACGCTAGGCCGCCGGGGCGATCCGCTCTTCGGTGGCGGCGTCGAAGAGATGGACGGCGGCGGTCGCCATCGCCAGCACGATCTCGTCCCCCATCCGCGGCGCGCGGTGCGGATCGACCTTGGCGACCAGCAGGTCGCCGCCCACCCGGCCATGGACGATGACCTCGTGGCCGAGCGGCTCGACGAACTCGACGCGTGCGGTGACCGGCTGCGGCGCGCCGCCGCCGGCGGGGGCACGGTCCGGCTCGCGCACGTGCTCGGGCCGGATGCCGAGGACCACCTTGCGGCCCTCCTGGCCGCCGGCGGCGGCGGCGAGCCGTGCCGGCAGCGGCAGCCTGAGGCCGGCGGCGGCGACGCTCGCGCCGTGGTCGGCGAGGACCCCGGGCAGGAGGTTCATCGGCGGCGTGCCGATGAAGCCGGCGACGAAGAGGTTGGCCGGACAGTCGTAGACCTCGAGCGGGGTGCCGACCTGCTGCAGCTTGCCCTTCTGCATCACCGCGATGCGGTGGCCCATGGTCATCGCCTCGACCTGGTCATGGGTGACGTAGACCGTGGTCGTCTCGAGGTCCTGCTGCAGGCGCGAGATCTCGGCCCGCGTCTGCACCCGCAGCTTGGCGTCGAGGTTGGAGAGCGGCTCGTCGAAGAGGAAGACCGCGGGCTTGCGCACGATGGCGCGCCCCACCGCGACGCGCTGGCGCTGGCCGCCGGAAAGCTGCTTCGGCTTGCGGTCCAGGTACTCGCCGATGCCGAGGATCGACGCCGCCTCGTCCACCAGGCGCGCCATCTCGGCCGCCGGCGTCTTGCGGATCTTGAGCCCGAACTCGAGGTTTTCGCGCACCGTCATGTGGGGGTACAGGGCGTAGCTTTGGAACACCATGGCGATGTCGCGGTCCCGGGGAGGCACGTCGTTGACCACCCGGCCGCCGATCTCGATGGTGCCGGCGGAGACCTCCTCGAGCCCGGCGATCATGCGCAGCGCGGTGGACTTGCCGCAGCCGGAGGGTCCCACCAGCACCATGAACTCGTGGTCCCGGATGGCGAGGTTGAGGTCCGCGATGACCGCCACCGGGCCAAAGCTCTTCTGGACGTGCTTGAGCGTCACCTCGGCCATGCGGCGCGGTTCCGGCAAGGGGGTGGGCTCGCGGAAGTGGCGGGGATGGGCGGCAACGTGCGGCGATTCTGAGATCGCCGCCCGGCAAAAGTCAACGGCGGCGGCTGGACGCCGGACCGTGAAGCGCTGCAGGTGCTGGGCGCGTAGCCGTCGACCGTGGACTTTGGCTGGTTTTCGGCCATGAGGTATGATCGTTCCCAAAATGGGAAGAAAGAGTTCTACGAACAGCTTGGCCGATGCCCTGTTCACGCCCGTTCAGCAGCGTGTTCTGGGACTCCTTTTTGGCCAGCCGGACCGCCGCTTTCAAAGTGCAGAGTTGATCCGACTGGCCCAGGGCGGCGTGGGGGCGGTTCTTCGCCAGCTAGTCCGCCTGGAAAAGGCAGGTTTGGTGGAGGTAACCCGCATTGGGAATCAAAGGCACTATCAAGCCCGCCGGGCGTCGCCGGTCTTCGCCGAGCTGCACGGCCTGATCACCAAGACGGTGGGAATCGTGGAGCCCTTGCGGAACTCTTTGAAGGCGAAGGCCGAGAGCATTCGGGCCGCGTTCGTCTTCGGCTCCATCGCCAAGCGCAGCGACCATGCCAGAAGCGACATCGATCTCATGGTCATCTCAGATGCACTGGGCTATCCGGATCTGTTCGAGGCGCTGCAAGCGGCCGAAGCCAGCCTCTCTCGACCCATCAATCCAACGGTAATGAGTGTAGCCGCCTGGCGAACAAAAACGGAGCAAGAAAACTCGTTCGCCGCCCGCGTCGCGGCGCAGCCGAAGCTCTTCGTCATCGGATCGGACGATGACCTCGGTTGAGCTCGAGAACCTGGCGCGGACGGTCTGGATCCCACCCGAGGAGATCGAGATCCCCGACGAGGAGCCGGGCTGAGCCTTTGCCGGCCAGCTGAGCGTGGGAGGAACGATGCACGGAGACGGCAGCGAGTTCCCCGGCGCCCGGGTCGATCCGGACGATCCCCGGTATCCGGCCCTGGTTCGCGGCTTCAACCAGCGATGGGTGGGCCGCCCCCGCTTCATCCAGGTGGTGGGCGACGCACAACAGGTCGTCGCCATCGTGCAGCGCTGCGTGGACGAGAAGCTGCGGCTGACGGTGCGGAGCGGCGGCCATTGCTACGAAGGCTGGGTGTCCGAAAACGATGGCGTGATCGTGGACGTCTCGTCTCTCTGCGCGGCCGGTTGGGACGCGATCAACGGTTGGTACTACCTCGACAGCGGCTGCACCAACTGGGATCTCTACAACCAACTCTATCGGCAGTACGGGGTCACGCTGCCGGCAGGATCGTGCTACTCCGTGGGGGCGGGCGGGCATATCTGCGGACTGGCAGCACCTCTATTACCAGGACAACTATCCACGGCTGCGGCGAGTCAAGAAGCAGTGGGACCCGCACGACATCTTCCATCACGGGCAGTCGATCGAGCTGCCGTGACGCGCGGTGGCTGGTGCACTGGAACCGTAGGGCCGCCGACAGGCGGTGACAGGTAGAACGAAGCTACGGAGATCCCGGCGCGGCGGCCGAGGCCCTGGCGGACGGGGCGACGCCAGGGTCGGCACCGGACGATGGGCCGAGCTGCCAGCGCAGGAACGACAGGATGTCCACCAGCTCGTCGATCCGCTGGTCCAGGGTCACCCCCTCGGCGCCGTGCCCGGCGTCCTGGTGGTGGCGCAGCAGGACCGGCCGGTCCGGGACCGCCACCGCTTGCAGGCGGGCGGCCATCTTGCGCGCGTGCAGCGGATCGACCTGGGTATCGCCGTAGCTGGTCTCGAGGTACACCGCCGGATAGCGGACGCCCTTGGCCACGTTCTGGTAGGGGGAGTAGGCGCGCAGGTACGGGAAGGCGTCGGCGCGGTCGGGCGACCCGTATTCCGGCAGCCAGAAGCGGGCGGCGAGGAACTTGTTGTAACGCAGCATGTCGAGCAAGGGATGCGTCGACACGACGGCGCGGAAGAGGTCCGGCCGCTGGACCATGGCGGCGGCGACGAGCAGCCCGCCGTTGCTGTGGCCCCAGGCGGCCAGCTGCCCGGGCCGCGTGTAGCCGGCGTCGATCAGCCCCTGGGCCGCGGCGATCAGGTCGTCGATCGAGCGTTGCTTGTGCTCGCGCACCGCCGCCTGGTGCCACTCCGCGCCGAGCTCGCCGCCGCCGCGGACGTTGGCCACGGCCCACACGCCGCCGCTCTCCACCCACCAGGCGACCTCCGGCCGGTACTCGGGCGTGAGGCTGGTCGCGAAGCCGCCGTAGGCGGTCACGACCGTGGGATGGGAACCATCGAGCTTCATGCCCCGGCCGTGGACCACGAACATCGGCACGCGCGTGCCGTCCTTCGACACCACCCACAGCTGTTTCACCTCGTAGGCGTCGAGATCGAGGCCGCCTTTGGGCTGGCGCCAGACCGCCAGCCGGCCCGCCGCCAGGTCGTAGCGGTAGATGGTTCCCGGCAGGTGGAAGGTCGAAAAGCTGAAGTAGACGTCAGGTTCGTCGAAGCGGCCCGAGAAGCCGCCGAGCGAACCGGGCCCGGGCAACGGCACGTCGCCGAGATGCCGCCCGTCGAGGTCGAAGACCGCGAGCCGCGAGTGGACATCCTCCAGGTACTCGACGAGCAGGCGGCCGCCGGCGCCGAAGACCTTCTGGATGACGGCGTGCTCCTGCTGGGGCACGATCTCGCGCCAGTGCTCGCGGCCGGGGTGGTCCACCGGCGCCACGAAGATCCGTCCCCGCGGCGCCTCCCAGGTGGTGTGGATCACCAGCTTGTCCCCGAAGACGCCGCCATAGAAAGGCGCGTCGATACCGCTCACGACCTCCCGCCGCGTGGACAGGTCGTGACCGGTGGGCGGCGACGGCGGCGGTGATGCGCCCACGCCCGCGGCCGCCGGTTGCACGCGGTCCAGGAAGACGTCGATCTCCCGCCGGGTGCCGGAGACCGCATGGCTGACCAGCCAGCGCCCGTCGTCGCTGAGGTTGCCCCAGACGATCGAGCCGCGCCCGTAGCCCTCGCCGAAGATCACCGGGTCGGCCGCCGGATCGGTGCCGAAGCGATGGTAGTAGAGGCGCGAGCCCTCCCCGTCGGCGCGCTCGCGTCCGTAGTAGGCGCCCCGGCCGTCGGCGGCGATGGCGACGCCGAAGTAGCGGCCGGCAGGCAACTCGTCGCCGAGCGCCGCGCCGTCGTCCACCGCGACGAAGCGCACGGACACCTCCTCGGCGCCGTTGCGGCGCACCGCGAAGGCCAGAAGCCTGCCGTCGAGCGACAGCCCCAGCGGCTCGACCGCGGCCCGGCTCTCGCCATTGCCGAACCGCCGCGGATCAGCCAGGACCCTTTCGGCGCCGCTGCCGTCGCGGACCACGATCGCGGACAGGGTGGCGGCGCCGGTGACCGCGCGGTAGACGGCGCGTGGCCCGTGGACCGACGGCAGGCCCACGCCGGCGCTGGCCGCCAGCTCGCCCAGCCGCCGGCGCAGCTCCATGCGCCCGGGCAGCACGTCGAGAGCCCGGTCGGTGAAGGCGTTCTGCGCCTGCGTCCACAGGCGCACCTCGGGCGTGCGCGAGTCCTCGAGCCAGCGGTAGGGGTCGGGGATCTCGACCCCGTGCAGGGTCTCGACCTCGGTCTGGACGGCGGTGGCGGGGACCTGCGGCAGCCGCCGTTCGAGCGGCAGGGCCGCGAGCCGCCCGGCGGCGACCGTGCCGCCGCGCAGGAACGTCGCGGCCCGCGCGGCGATCTGCGGCGTCCCGACCAGCAGGTCGTCGCCGTGGCCCGCGCCCTCGATCACGAGATGGACGCCGCGGGAAAGATGGCGCAGGACCTCCTCGCCGTTGCCGGCCGGCGTGCGGGCGTCCAGCGTGCCGCTGACGACCAGGACGGGCACCGCGGACCGCACGCTCTGGCGCAGGGCGGCGCCCAGCGGCGCGACGCCCAGGGCGCCGCAGACGTCGGGAAACGAGAAGTCCAGCTGACGGCCGACGGCCGACGACGCGGCCTGCTCGGCGGCCTCGCGGCGGCGCGCCTCGGAGGCGCCTGCCGCGCAGACCACGGCGTAGGGCATGACCTGGCCGAGCCAGCGCTTGCGCTGCCGCAACAGGTCCCAGGCCAGGGGTTCCCAGTCGCCGCGTTCGAGATGGACGGCAATCTCGCGCAGGGCGAAGAGCCGGTCGGCGGTGCCGATGTGGTCCGCGATGGCCAGCTGCAGGTCGAAGGCGCCGAGCGCCACCGGCACCCGCTTGCCGGTCAGGACGTCCACCGCCGTGGTGCGGACCGGCTGCCTGGCGAGCGCCGCGAGCCGCGCGCGCAGGACGTCGAGCAGCGTCCTGCCGTCCCCCATGTCGATCTGGGCGAGGACGCCGTCCGCCGCCGCCGGCAGCTTCAGCTCCTGGTCGGGGCCGACGACGCCCAGGAGCACCGCGCGGTCCACCGCGGCGCCGTGACGGCGCAGGACCTCGAGCGCCAGCCGGGTGCCGTAGCTGGTCGCCAGCAACGAGACCTTGCTCGCCCCCAGGGCGCGGCGCAACGCCTCGACGTCGTCGGCCATCTCCCGCGGGTTGTAGGCCGCCAGCCGGACCCCGAGGCCCCGCATCCGCTCGGCGCACGCCCGGCCCGCCTGGCGGACCGCCGCCAGCGCCGCGGCCTCGGCCAGGGGCTCGTCCAGCGGGTGGTCCCAGGTCTTGCTGCAGATCAGCTCGGGACGCGACAGGCCGGTGCCGCGCTGATCGAGCAGCACCACGTCCGCCACCTCGCGCAGGGCGAGGAGCAGGTCCGCGCGCGGTCCACGCGCGCTGTCGATGCCCGAAGCGCCGGGGCCGCCGGCCAGGTAGACGATGGGCGGCCCCGGCTGGCGCGCGGTGCTCGGCAGGCGGACGTAAGCCAGCCGCAGCGTCCGGGACGACCGGACGCCGCGGTCCTCGGGGACCTCCATGATGCCGAAGGCGCCCTGCACCTCCCGTCCGTCCGTGGTGGTCCAGACGTACGGACCGGGCTCGGGGACGATGGCCGCCGCCGGTCTCGCGAGGAGCGCGGCGGCGGCGACCGCCGCTGCCGCCGCTGCCGCCGCCAGGGCGAGCGGGACGCCCGGCCGGGCCCGATCAGGCAGCATGAACGGAGCGGGGCCGCAGCGGCAGAGCGGCGCCGTAGCTGAGGCGGCGCCACAGCCACTCGGCCGGGCCGAAGGCGAAGCCCCGGGACCACCACCACCGGCTGAACAGCACCTGCAACGGGTAGATGATCCAGGCCACCGCCACGGCGAGCGACGCGCCGACCTTGCCGAAGAGGCCCAGGCCGATGCCGTAGAAGATGAAGATGCAGAGGAGGCTCTGCATCAGGTAATTGGTCAGGGTCATGCGCCCGACCGCCACCAGCGGCTGCATGAGGCGCCGCCAGGCAGGCCGCTGGTACAGCCACGTCAACCCCGCCATGTAGAAGAAGCAGAGCAGGGGCACGGTCGCATACTGGTCGAGGGTGAGGAGCATGCCCGCGGCCGAAGGCGGGTAATAGACGTGACGGTCGGTCAGGATCGCGAACACGACGTTGCCCGGGATGCCCACGAGGCCGGCGAGGACGATCCATTTCCCCCGCAGCAGGGAAGGGTCCGCCTCGATCCGCGCGATCAGGCGCGTGCGGCCGACGAAGAGCCCGAACAGGAACATGCCGATGACGTCGGGCCAGTACAGGTTGAAGGTGAACATCGTCCACCAGAACGAGAGGAAGGCCAGGTTCCCCTTGACCACCTGCAGGTAGCTCCCGCCGGCGAAACCGTTCATCCAGATGCTGTAGAGGTCCCTGTGGCCCGTCCACGCGGCGGCGATGAGGTAGGGCGGGGGCAGCTTGACCAGCAGCGACAGCGCGTAGAGCGGAATCGGCAGCAGGTAGATCACGATCGCCGAGATGAGGATCGCCCGCGGCGAGCGGCGCAGGAACGGCAGCATGACGAGGCCGAGGACCGCATAGATCACCAGGATGTCCCCGCCCCACAGCAGGACCGCATGGACCAGGCCGAAGGCCAAAAGCGCCGCCTGGCGGCGCAGGAAGCGCGGCACCACCGGGACGCCGGCCTGCTGGGCGCGGGCGGCCATCAAGCCGAAGCCGATGCCGAAGATGAAGGAGAAGAGCGCGAAGTCCTTGTTCTCGATGAACACGTGGCGCAGGAACCTGACGGCCGTGTCCAGCGGATAGCTGGGCAGCGCCTGCGCTTCCTTGTCGGAGAGGAACTCGTAGCCGGAGAAGATGAAGACGTTGAAGGTGAAGATCCACAGCAGGGCAAACCCGCGCAAGGCGTCGAGGGTCTGCAAGCGCTCGCCGCCCGTGACCGGTCCCGCCGCCGGTCCCGCGGACGCGGTCCCGTCGGGGCGGCTCATCGCGGCTCCCGGCTGGCGGTCCTGGCGGACCGCTCGACGATCAGGTGGACGTTGCCGAACGGGTCCAGCAGCTCGGCATGGCGGCCCAGCGCGCCGCCGTCCTCGGCCGCGCGGACCGTCGCGCCGCGGGATGCGAGGTCCCTGCACGCGGCGCCTAGGTCGTCCACCTCCATGACCAGGTTCATCTGGGCGGTGTCCGGCGGCGGCGCCGGCACGGCCTTGGTGGCGCTCTCGTGCAGCACCACCTGCAGGACGCCCGCCGGCAGGTACGGGATGGCCGGCGGATAGAAGGCTTCGGAATAGACCCTGAAGCCGAGCAGGCCCTCGTAGAACTTCCGCGCCTCGGCCATCGCCGGCACGGTGATGCCGTAGTTGAGGACCCGGGGCCGCGGCAGCCGCTCCTTGCGGCTGTTGAGCTGGATCACGTACAGGAGGTTTCCGGACGGATCGGCGATCGGCATGTTGGGCCCGATCGCCGCCACCAGCGGTTTGTCCGCGAGCCGCGGCACGCCGCGCCGCGCGAGGTCGGCAAGGGTGGCGTCGAGGTTGTCGACCTGCAGGTTGAGGTGCGCCTCGCTGGGGCCGGGGAGCTCGTGGCGGGCCGGCGTCTTGACCGCCAGCAGGAGCAGGCCCACCTCGCCGTTGACCAGCCTGGCGCTGCCCGCCGTCCCGCCCGGCGTCCGTTCCACCTGGACGGTCTCGAAGCCGCCGACCTCGCGGTAGAACTGCAGCGCCCGCTCCAGATCCACCACCCGTACGACGACGCCGGTGATCCGGGGCGGCGAGGGCATGGACAGCGCGGGCGCCGCCGCCGGCGCTGCGGCCGAGCCCGGCGCCGCGAGGAGTGTCAGGGCGAGGGTCGCGAGGACCCAGGGACTCGGGCAGCAGGTCCGGTTCGTCATCGGGAGCCTCCAGAAGGGCAGTGCCGGCCGCCGGATCACTCGGCGCGCAGGCTCGCCGCGGGATCGACGGTCGTGGCCCGCCGCGCCGGCAGCCAGCAGGCGAGCAGGGTGGTCAACAGCACCAGCACGACGACGCTGGCGTAGGTTGCCGGATCGGCGGCGCGCACCCCGAACAGCAGGCCCGCCAGCGCCCGGCCGAACCACAGCGACGCGAGGAGGCCCGCCGCCAGGCCCAGGGCGACGCTCCACAGCCCCTGGCGCATCACCAGCCAGCGGGTCTGCCAGCGCCCGGCGCCGAGCGCCATGCGCAGACCGATCTCGCGCGCCCGGCGGGAGACCGAGTAGGCCAGCGCGCCGTACAGGCCGACGCACATCAGCACCAGCGCCAGGCCGGCGAAGGCGCCGAGCAGCCCGAGCTGAAAGCGGACCGGCAGCAGGACGTCGTCGGCCACCTGGCGCAGCGGCTGAACCGGCAGGACCGGCAGCAGCGGCACCAGGCCGCGCACCGTGCTCTCGACCCGCGGCGCGACCGACAGGGGGGCCACGCGGGTGCGGACCAGGATGCGGGTCTCCATCCACGGCGCCTGCAGCGTGGACACGTAGATGGCCGGCACCTCGGCGTTCAGCAGGTCGGACTGCTGGACGTCGCCGACGACGCCGACGATCCGCCATCGGGGATGGGGCAGGCGGCCGACGGTCGCGCCATAGTCGAGGTCGAGGAGCAGGCGCTGGCCGAGGGCCCCCTCGTCGCTGCCGGTGAACAGGCGGGCGAACGTCCGGTTGACCACGGCGACCGGCTCCGCCCGGCGATCGTCGGCATCCGCGAAGGCGCGACCGCGCCGGACCGGAATCCCCAGCAGCTGGAAGTAGCCCGGGCTGACCGGCCGGATGGCCGCCGTCCGCAGCGCGCTGCCGCCGCCGCGTTCGTGGCCGGCCAGGGCGAACTCGTGGCTGATCGTGAAGCTGCGGACCAGGGGTGGCGACACGGCCGTGGCCGCCCGGTCGACGCCGGGGATGGCTTCCAGGCGCCGGCGCAGCTCGCCGAAGAACGCGCCCAGCCTTTCGGGCTCCTGGAACTCGCTCGACAGCGAGACGCCGGTCAGGAGGACCGGGCCAGGGTCGAAGCCCAGGGGGACCGCGCTCAGCCGCTCGAGGCTGCGCAGGAAGAGCCCGCAGGCCACCAGGAGGACGAGGGTGACGGCCACCTGGACCGCCACCAGCACGCGCCGGACCGCGTGGCCCGCGTCCACCCGCAGTCCCGGCCGCAAGGTGCCCGCCAGCGAGGCGCGCAGGGCCGGGACCAGGCCGGCCAGCAGGCTGCAGCCGGCGCCGAGCAGGATTCCCAGGAGCAGCTCGGTGCCGCCCACCCGCGCCTGATCGAGACGGTGGATCGTGGGCGGTCCGAAGCGGACCAGCAGGCCGACGCCGAAGCGGGCCAGAAGGACGCCGAGCAGGCCGCCGGCCAGGCCCA
>DATKFK010001075.1:0-11495 GCA_035544375.1 Thermoanaerobaculia bacterium | reverse complement strand
CGCGCCGACTCGACCGCCCAGGCCAGGGCGCCGAGCGACAGATCGGGCAGCCGGCTCATGCCCAGCTGTCCGGCGGTGCCCAGCATCTCGGTGACCGCGGCCTCCGAATGCGCACGGTCGGCGGCGCTCACCCAATGCAGCCACTCCTCCTGGATGCGCTTGAGCTGCTGGCGGACCGCCGGGGTGACCTCGAAGCCGGCGCCGCGCTGTGACGCGGAGCCATCGGCAGCCGCCGGCGGCGGCGCGGCCGAACCGGCAAGGATGGGGGCTGGTGCGGCCAGCAGGCGCGGCGGGTCGATCGCAGTCGTCGCCGCCGTCGCAATCGACGCCGTCGACGTGGCAAGCAGCGGCGCCGCCAGCGCCGGCGACGACGGGACCAGGGCAAGGGCGGCGGTCAGCGCGATGATGGCCGGCAGCGCGATGATGGCCGGCAGCGGCCGCACCGGCGCCGCCGGCAGCGCGGGCATGGCAGACGGGGCAGGGATCACGGCCAGGGCGGGCAGGCAGGCCCGGCAGCCGGGCCGCCGCCGCCTCCTAGCCACGTTTCTGGACATAGCGGACCCGCAGGCGGTACAGCAGGTCCTCCAAGAAGGCGGATTCCTGGGCGGTCAGGTTGCCCGCGGTCTTCTGGCGCAGGATGTCCAGCAGGTCGATGTAGAGCCTGGCCATCTCCAGGTTCTCGGCGGACTGGCCGTCCGGCAGCTCCACGTCGCCCAGGTAGACCGCAACCGGCTCGGCCAGCATCGCGGCCAGGTCGTAGAAGCTCGGACCGAGGCCGGGGGGCGAGCCTGGAATCTCGAGGCGGGCGCCGGCGTCGCCGCCGCCGAACGGCTCCTCGGGGTATGGCTCGTCGCGACCGGCGGCACCCGCGGCGCCCGCGGATCGGCCGGAGCCGCCGGACGAGCGGCCGGAGGAAGGCGGCGGTGCCTCTCTTCCGGAGCTTGCGGCGGGGACCCGGTCCGCGCGCTCCTCGGCGGCCGGCGCGGCGGCGGCGGCCGGCGCGTCGACCGAGGGTCCGGCCGGCGTCCCGGCGAGCGTGGAAGCGGCGGCGGCCGGGTCGGCCGGGTCGGTCGGAGTCGGGGCGGTCGATTTTTCCGCCAGGAAACGGTACTCTTCGCGCAGCTCGCCGTCGGCCGTGAACATCCGCTTGTCGGTGATCTTGATTTCCTTGGCGTCTTTGCTCACCGGCACCTCCACTGCAATGGGCTCAACCCGCTGCGCGTCGGGATTTGCACAAAAATCGTAGCAAGCGCGACGCGGCGAGAGCAAGTCGAAACGGCGGCGGCGGCCATCGTGTCACGGCCCGCCGATTCTCGCCAGGGAGCCCGCGGGCCGCTCGCGCTGCACCAGGGAGGTGTTCCGATGGTAGCCCGATCCCAACCACTCGGTAAGCCGCCCGATCCGCGGGCTGCGGCCGACCTGCGGCCTTTGCTGGACCTGGTCGAGCGCCTGCGCGCCCCCGACGGCTGCCCGTGGGACCGCGAGCAGGGCATGGGCGAGGTGCGCGCCTACCTGCTCGAGGAGGCGCACGAGCTGGCGGCCGCCATCGACGGCGCCGACTGGGCGGAGATCGGCGGCGAGCTCGGCGACCTCCTGTTCCAGGCCGCATTCATCGGCCGCCTGGCCGTCGAGGCCGGCGCCTTCGACCTCGCGCAGGTGATCGACGGGGTGCGCCGCAAGATGGTCGCCCGCCATCCGCACGTCTTCGGCGGCGCGGAGCTGGCCGACGCCGCGGCCGTGCGCGCCGCCTGGGAGCGCCGCAAGCTGCAGGAGGAGCCCGAGCGCACGTCGCTGCTCGCCGGCGTGCCAACCTCGCTGCCCGCCCTGCTCGCCGCCTACCGCCTGACTCAGAAGGCGGCGGGCGTCGGCTTCGACTGGCCCACCGCCGCGGCGGTGCTGGACAAGGCCGAGGAGGAGATCGGCGAGCTGCGCCGCGCCCTGCTGGCCGGCGCGGCGCCGGCGGTGCGCGAAGAGGTCGGGGACCTGCTGTTCACGGTCGCCAACCTGGCGCGCCAGCTCGAGATCGACCCCGAGGCGGCGCTGGCCGCCGCCAATCGCAAGTTCCGGCGGCGCTTCGAGCACGTCGAGCGGGGCCTCGCGGCGCGCGGCCGGCGTCTCGGCGAGGCGACGCTCGCCGAGATGGACGCCCTGTGGGATGAAGCGAAGCGGCAGCCTCAGCCGGAGGGCTGACGACGCTTCGCGGGCTCAGCGGCCGGCGTTGCCGGCATTGGCCGGGAGGGCGGGGGACCGGCGCAGCAGCTGCTCGAGATAGGGTTTGACGTTGGCCGCCACCTTCACCTGGCCCGCGGCGGTGGGATGGATGCCGTCGGCCTGGTTCAGCTCGGCGACGCCGCCGACCCCGGCCAGCAGGAAGGGCACCAGCGGCACGTGCAGATCGCGGGCAACGTGCGGATAGATCGCGGCAAAGGCGCTGGTGTAGTCCGGACCGTAGTTGGGCGGGATCTGCATGCCGAGCAGCAGCACCTTGGCGCCGGCCTGCCGCGCCCGGGTGACAATCGCGCGCAGGTTGCGCTCGATCTCGGCCACCGGCTGGCCCCGCATGGCATCGTTGCCGCCCAGGCCGACGACGACGACCGCCGGATGCTGCGCCAGCAGCCAGGACAGGCGCCGCAGCCCCCCGGCGGTGGTGTCGCCCGAAACGCCGGCGTTGATCACCCGCACCGCCAGCCCGTCGCTCGGCAGCTCACGCGCCAGCAGCGACGGAAAGCTCTGGTCGGCGGGCAAACCCAGCCCCGCGGTGAGGCTGTCGCCCAGGAAGACCACCAGCGGCGCCGTCGCAGGCGCCGGACGCGGTGCCGGGGGCGCCGGAGCCGCGGCCGGCCGCGCCGCGGGAACCGCCGAGAACGCCGGCGCCGCGGCGGCCGGCCGCGCCGTCAGCTGGCAGGCCAAACCAAGCAAGAGCGCGGGAATAACCAGCACGAACCCCCGAGTTGCGGACTGCCGGGAGTGCCGCGACTGGCGTGGTCCGCGGCCGACCTGCCGGGAGTGCCGCGTGTGGCGTGGTCCGCGGCCGGACTGCAGGGAGAGCCCTCCGGGGAATGCCGCATGGCCACCCTGGCCGTGCGGCGGCCGCGTGTGGCGTGGTCCGCGGCCGCCCTGCCGGGATGGCTCTACGGGTAATGCCGCAGGGCCGCCTGGCGTCAGAAATACGAGGCACGGCCACCAGGGCCGTGCGAGCTTGCCGCGCGGCGGCCGCGAGGCGCGGCAGTCGCGATCTTCCCGGCAGCGGCTGGCGAGCGGGTGGAGGCGGAGCATCCCTGGATTGTAAATCGCACCGCACCCGCCGGCCACCGCCTCCACCACCCACTACCGAGCCGAATACCGAGCCCGCACCCCAGATCCGAGGTCCCAGAACATGCCCAAGGCCATCCCGCCCGCGACCGCCGCCTCCACCGCGGCGGCGCCCCGCATCGAGCTGGTCCGGTTGACCCGCCGCCTGCCGTCGGGCGAGCGCGAGCTGACCATCGTCGACGCGGTCGATCTGGTCATCCCTGCCGGCCAGTTCCTCGCCATCCTGGGACCGTCCGGCAGCGGCAAATCCACGCTGCTTGCATTGATGGCGGGACTCGACCGGCCCACTGCCGGCGAGGTGCGCATCGACGGCAGGCCCATCTCCAACCTGTCGGAGGACGAGCTGGCACTGCTGCGGCGGCACCAGATCGGCTTCGTCTTCCAGAGCTTCCAGCTGCTCGGCAACCTGACGGCGCGCGAGAACGTGCTGCTGCCCGCCGAGCTGCGCGGGCTTCCCGATCCGCCGGCGCGCGCCGACGAGCTGCTGGCCGCCGTCGGGCTCGGCGACCGCGGCCACCATTACCCCAGCCAGCTCTCGGGCGGCGAGCAGCAGCGGGTGGCGCTGGCGCGAGCTTTCGCGGCGCGGCCGCCGATCCTGCTCGCCGACGAGCCCACCGGCAACCTCGACGGGGCGACGGGCCGCGTCGTCCTGAACCTGATGAGCGAGCTGCACCGGCGCGAGGGCACGACCCTGGTCATGGTCACTCACGATCCCGCGGTGGCGGCGCTGGCCGATCGTCAGATCCACCTGCTCGACGGCCGCATCGAGCGCGCCACGCCGGCGCACGGCGGCGGCGGGGGCGCACCAGAAGAGCATGAGACGGCGGCGGCCGCGGAGCCGCTCTCGGCGCCGCCGGTCACCGTGGCGGCGGCGCGGTGAAAGCCTCCCTGTACCTGCGCACCCTCCTTCGCGAATCGCGCGGCGCGCGGGCGCGGCTGGCCTTCTTCGTCGCCTGCCTGTCGGTCGGCGTTTCGGCGGTGGTGGCGGTGGCGGGCCTGTCGTCGAGCCTCGACGACGGCATCCGCGTCGAAGCGCGGCAGCTGCTCGCCGCGGACCTGGCGATCGTCGGCAACCGTCCACTGCCGGCCGGCTTCGATCCCACCGCGGGCACCCCCGGCGTCGAGCAGACGCGCCTCGAGGAGGCGCCGACGGTGGTCGCCGCCCCGCCCGGGCCCACCGGCCAGCCGGGGCCCAGCCAGCTGGTGGAGCTGAAGGCGGTCACCGGCAGGTATCCGTTCTACGGCAAGCTGGTGTTGCGGCCGGCGCGTCCCCTGGCCGAGCTGCTCGCGCCCGACACCGCCGTCGTGGCCTCGGACCTGCTGGCGCGGCTGCACCTGCGGCTTGGCGACAGCCTGCGCATCGGCGGCCTCGACTTCCGCATCGCCGGCGTCGTGGTCTCGGAGCCGGACCGGGTGGGAGTGTCGTTCACCGTCGGCCCGCGCGTCTTCATCTCCGGCGCCGGGCTGGCCCGCACGTCGCTCATGGGACGGGGCAGCCGCATCACCCATCGCCTGCTGCTCGAGTTCCCGCCGGGAACGCCGGGCACCCGCATCCAGGCGGTCGCCGAGCGACTCAAGCAGGCCGTCCCCGATCCTGCCTTCTACCGCATCGAGACCTACCGCGACGCCCAGCCGGCGCTGCGCGAGAACCTGGCGCGGGTCGAGCGTTTCCTGGGCCTGGTGGCGCTGCTGTCGCTGTTCGTCGGCGGCATCGGCGTCGCCGAGAGCGTGCGGGCGTGGCTCGCCGGGCGGCTGGATGCGATCGCGGTGCTCAAGTGCCTGGGGATGCGGCCGCGCGAGATCTTCCTCCTCTACCTGGGACAGACGGCGCTGCTGGGCCTGGCCGGCAGCCTGGTCGGCATTGCCGCGGGGGTGGCCGTGCAGCAGCTGCTGCCCGGGCTCTTCCCCGACCTCATCCCCCCCAGCCTGGTGCACCCCTGGCAGCCGATGGCGCTGCTGCGCGGCCTGGGCCTGGGCATCGGCGTCGCCATGCTCTTCAGCCTGGCACCGCTGTCGGCGGTGCTGCGCGTGCCGCCGGTGCGCGTGCTGCGCCGCGAGGCCGAGCCGTTGCCGCGCCATCCGCTGGCGACGGCGGTCACCGGGGTGACGCTGATCGCCGGCATCCTGGGGCTGGCCACGGTGCAGTCGCATTCCTGGCTGCTGGGGGTCCAGTTCACCGGCGGCGTGGTGCTCGCGACCGCGCTGCTGGCCGCCGCCGCGCTGCTGGTCGTACGCGCGGTGCGCGGCCTGCCGCGCGACTTCGCGCGGCCGTGGCTGCGCCAGGGTCTCGCCGCGCTGGCCCGGCCGGGCGCCGCGACCTTCGGCGCCATCGTCGCGCTGGGCCTGGGCGTGCTGGTGGTGCTCGCCATGTCGCTGGTGGAGCGCCGCCTGGGTCAGGAGTTCGCCCGCCAGCTGCCCAAGGACGCCCCGAGCGCCTTCCTGATCGACATCCAGCCGGACCAGTGGCCGGGGGTGCGCGCACTGCTCGAGCGTGCCGGCGCGCGCCGCATCGAGTCGGTGCCGGTCGTGCCCTCGCGGCTGACGGCGATCGACGGCGTCAGCGTCGACGACCTCACCGCCCGCCGGCCCAAGGACCGCAATCGCCGCTGGCTGCTGACCCGGGAGCAGCGCCTCACCTACATGCGCCAGCTGCCGGCCGACAACGTCGTCGTCGCCGGCGCCCTGTGGAGCGACCCGGCGCGCCCCGAGGTGAGCGTCGAGGAGAGCTTCGCCGAGGACCTCAAGCTCCACCTCGGCTCGGTGCTGCGCTTCGACGTCGAAGGCGTGCCGTTCGATCTCACGGTGACCAGCATCCGCAAGGTCAACTGGCGCTCCTTCGGCATCAACTTCTCGCTGGTGGTCGAGCCGGGCGTGCTCGACCAGGCTCCGCAGCAGCGCTTCGCGGCGGTGCGCCTGCCGCCCGGCGGCGAGCAGCGGTTGCAGGACCAGCTGGCGGCGAGCTATCCCAACGTCACCGTGTTGCGTATCCGCGAGATCCTCGAAAAGGTCGGCAAGGTGCTCAACCGGATCTCGCTCGGAGTGCGCTTCCTGGGCGGCTTCACGGTCCTCGCCGGCATCGCCATCCTGGCCGGCGCCGTCAGCGCCGGCTCGGCGCGCCGCGGCCGCGAGGTCGCGTTGCTCAAGACGCTGGGCATGACGCGGCGAGGGGTCGCCAGCCACTTCGCGGTCGAGTACGCCCTCATCGGCCTGGTTGCCGGCGTCATCGGCGCCGGCGGCGCCGCCGCCCTCGCCTGGGCGGTGGTCACCCGCGGCTTCAACCTCTCCGGCCAGCTCGAGGCCCTGCCGCTGGCCGTCGGCATCGTCGCCAGCGCCGCGCTCACCGTCGCCGCCGGCCTGGCCGCCAGCGGCCGGGCGCTGCAACGGCGCCCGATCGAGGTCCTGCGCACCGAGTAGGCGTCCGCCAGGGCGTCTGCTTCCACGGCGGTTGCTGAGCACCTCGGACAAGGCCGCCTGCCAGGCTCGGACGTTTCAGCCGGCGGGCGGCCAGCTTGCCGCGCACGATCCTGATCTGGCCGCGGTCCACCTGCTCCACGGCCAGCGACGCCATGCCGTGCCGAGGGAGGTCGAGATGGCCAGGGGGCGCGCGGCGGCGCGGCGCAGCGCCGGTTCGCGGGCCCACCCAGGGGCGCCCGCGGGAACGGAACACTAGCTTCGCGGTGACGACGGTCCCGGAGCGGGGGCGGCACCCGGCAACGGCTTCGCGGGCAGGGCCTCGAGCGAGAGCGGATCGCGCAGCGGCAGCGGACGCACGGGGGGCAGCCGCCCGCTCTCTTCGCCGGCCGTCGCCGGCCAGCTCCCGACGACCAGGGTCACCATCTCCTCGGGATTCAGGAGCCGGCGGGCTGCCTGCCGGACCTCGGCGGCGCCGACCGCCTGCAGGCGATCGCGGTAGCCGCGCCAGAATTCGTGCGGCCAGCCGAGCAGATCGTCGACGGCGAAGGTGACGACGGTGTCGCGCGGCGCGGCGAAGCCGCCGGTGAGCCCGGCGACGAGAGCGCTCTTTGCCGTGGCCAGCTCGTCCGCACCGATCGGCTCGTCGCGCAGGCGGCGCAGCTCCTCGTCGGTTGCGATCAGGGCGCTGGCGACCTTCGCCGGGTCGCAGGTAAACCGGATCTGGAAGGATCCGGGCCAGGTGGGGCCGACCCCGGAGGTCGACTCGATGCCGTAGACGAGGCCCTCCCGTCCGCGCAGCCGGCGTCCCAGCCGGGAGATGAAGAGGTTGCCCGCCGCGACCTCGGTCAAGACCTCGACCGCGTAGCGCTCGGGGTCGCTCCAGTGCCCGTCCCAGGCTTCTCCCAGGCGGCCGATGGCGACCTCGGCCTGGGCCGCGGGAACGCTCACCGAGTAGAGCCCCGCCATGGGTCGATGGCTCGCCGGCGCGGGCGGCCAGGGAACCGGTTCGCCGCCGCCGGGCCAGGCGGCGAGCAGGGAGTCGAGGCGGGCCAGGACCTTGCCTGGTTCGACGTCGCCGGCCACGGTGATGACGAAGTTCGCAGGCTGCCAGGTGCGGGCATGGAACTCGATCAGGTCCTGGCGCTCGAGGGCAGCGAGCCGCCGCCCGGTGAGGTAGCGCGACGAGACGTGCTCCTCGCCATACAGCAGCCACTGCCATTGGCGATCGAGGATCTCGGCAGCAGAGTCGTTGCGAGTCGCCATCGCCGCGGTCAGGCGGCGCTTCTCGGCCGCCACGCGATCCGCCGCGAAGGCAGGGTGGGCGAGCATGTCGAAGAGCAGCCCGAGCCCCTCGTCCAGGTGCGCGGAGAGGCAGTTCAGGGTTGCGCTGCTCCGCGTGTCTCCGGAATCGACCGTGAGGTCGGCGGCCAGGGCCTCCAGCGCATCGTCGAGCCGCTGGGCATCCAGACGGCGGGTGCCGCCGTGGCGCAGCAGGCTGGCCGTCAGGGCGGCAAGACCGTCCTTGCCGGGCGGGTCGAGAAAGGCGCCGATCCGCGCCTGGACCGTGACGTCGACGAGCGGCAGGGTATGGTCTTCGGCGACGTAGGCCACGACGCCGTGGCGCAGCAGGTGGCGCAGGCCAGCGGGCTCGGGAAGGTTGAAGGCGAGGGCAGGGAAGCGCAGCTGGGCGGGATGGGCCGGGACCGCCGGCTCGCCGACGCCGGCGAGCGCCGCGGCAGATGCAAGGGCGCCGGCGAGCACGGCGGCCGCCGGACGGGCGGTGCAGGCGCGGACGGTCACGGCTTGCCCGGCTCCCCTGCCGCCCGGTAGAGCCCGACGGTCCGGTTCCGCGGCTCGAAGTAGGCGCGCGCCACGCGGCGGATGTCCTCGGCGGAGACCGCCGCCACTCGACACGTGTGCTCGTCGAGGTCGTGCCAATCTCCCAGGCCGGCGGCGGTGAGCAGCTGAACCAGCAGGAAGAGCGGCTCCCGCAGGCGGCGGAAGGTATCGGCGGCGAGGCGGTTCCGCACCCGCTCCAGCTCGGCCGGCGAGACTGCCTCCTCCTGCAGGCGGCGCAGCACGCCGTACCAAGCCTGCTCGAGCCCCTCGGGGCCGTGATCGCCGCGGGCGCGAGCGGTCAACGAGAAGAAGCCGGCACGGCGCAGGGAAACCTGCTCGGCCGTCGCCTGATCCGCCCTCTCGGCGGCCAGCAGCGCGTTCGCGAGGCGGCCGTTGGGGCCGTTGAGCAAGCCGGCGAGCACTTCGAGGGCGTAGGAATCGGGGTGCCGGAACGGCACCGAGTGATAGCGGATCTCGAGCTCCGCCGGACCGTCGATGGCAGCGTTCATGCGGGTCTCGGCCAGCTGCTCGGGCTCGGCGGTGGGCGTTCGGGGCGGCGCGGGAGCCGCGGGCAGGCGATCGAAATACCGGTGCGCGAGATCCTCGATTTGCGCGCGGTCGAGATGGCCGACCAGCACGGCGGTCAGGTTGCCGGCCGTGTAGGAGGCGTGGAAGTGATGCTCGGCGTCGGCAATGGAGGTCGCCGCAAGGTCGGAGGGCCAGCCGAAGATCGGTGCATGGTACGGCTGGGCTTGCCAGAAGAGGGCATTGAACTGGCTCTGGAGGCGGCCTCGCGGCGTCGACTCGTCGCGCTGCCGCTCCTGCTCGATCACCTTGCGCTCGCCCTCGAGGTCACGGAAGACGGGTGCGAGCAGGCGGTCGGACTCCAGCCAGAACCAGAGCTCGAGCTCGTTCGCCGGCACCGACACGAAGTACGCGGTGAGGTCGTTCTTGGTGAAGGCGTTCAAAGAGGTCGCGCCGGCGCGGCCATAGAGGACGTCGAGCTCGTTGGGGTCCTGGACCCCGATGGTGTGGGTGCCCTTGAACATCATGTGCTCGAGGAGGTGGCTGGCGCCGGTCGCACCCGCCGGATCGTCGGCCGAGCCGACGCTCGCCACCCAGCCGGCGGCCACGCTGGCAGGGTCGGGACGCTCGACGACGAGGAAGGTCATGCCGTTGGCGAGGCGGAAGGACTGCGTCCCGAAATGGAGCGCGGAGCTGCCGGCGCAGGCCGCCGGCCGCCCGGCGGCCGCCGCCGCTGCCGGCCCGGCGCCGAGCGGCGCGAGGCAGAGAGGCAGGGCGAGAGCCGGCAGCAGGGTCGGCGCCAGGGCGGCACGGACGCGAGGTGAGAGCTTGACCATTGAGGACCGGCTCGGCACCGGCATGCCCATCGCCGGTGTGCCGCTGTCTCGCTTCGTCGAGACTCCCGCACGATACAGTAAAAGACGGTGTGCACAAAAGGGAGAACGCTAATACCCTTTAGTGCAAGAAGGCTGACGCAAAGCGCGTTATCGAGCCTCGGAGGTCTGAGCGCGCGGGGCCCTGACGCGGAGGGTTCTCGGTCATGCCTGCCACGCCGAAGGACAGGCGGCTGCCGGCGCTGCGGCGCTTCGCTTTCGCCATCACGCTGCTCAACGTGCTCGGCCACACGGTGCTCGGTTTCGAGCAGTCGTGGGCGACGCCGCTGATCGCCCTGGCCACCGCCTACGCCGCGGAGATCGGGCTCGAGCTGATCGCCGCCTGGCAACAGCGGCGCCGGGCGCGCTTCCTGGCCGGCGGCCTCCGCGTGGGCGGCAGCGTCGACTTCCTGTTGTCGGCCCACATCACCGGCCTCGCGGTGTCGATGCTGCTCTACGCCGGTGAACGGCTGGCGCCGATCGTCTTCGCGGTGGCGGTGGCCATCGGCTCGAAGTACATCCTCCGCGCCCCGGTGCCCGGCGGCGGCAGCCGCCACTTCCTCAATCCGTCGAACTTCGGCATCACGCTGACCCTGCTGCTCTTCTCCTATGTCGGCGTCGCCCAGCCGTACATGTTCACCGAGAAGCTGAGCCCTACGGGCGCCTGGGTGCTGCCGGCGGTGCTGGTGTGCGCCGGCACCTTCCTGAACGGCCGCTTCACCCGCAAGCTGCCGCTGGTGGCCGGCTGGGTGGGCGGCTTCGTGCTGCAGGCGCTGTTGCGCTGGTGGTTGTTCGGCAACCTGCCGCTCGGCTCGCTCATGCCGCTGACCGGCGTGGCGCTGCTGCTGTTCACCTTCTACATGGTCACCGATCCGGCGACCACGCCGGAACCGGCGCGCCGCCAGGTCGCCTTTGGCGCGGCGGTGGCGGCCGTCTATGGCGTGCTGCTCGCGTCGCACGTCGTGTTCACGCCGTTCTTCGCCCTGACCGTGGTGGCGATCGGGCGGGGAGCTCTCCTCTGGGCGGCGGCAATCGCGCCGGCGCCGGCGGCAGCCGGAGCGCGGCAGGCGCAACGGGCCTGGCGCCTGGCGGGGGTGCCGCAGCAGCCCAAGTCCCAGGCGGGCTCGGCGTCCCTGCCGGCAGCCGGCCAGCCAGGAGGATGATGAAACCAGGCGTCGCGATCGTCGGCATGGCATGCCGCTACCCGGGTGCCAGATCCCCGGCCGAGCTCTGGGAGAACGTGCTGGCGCGCCGGCGCGCGTTTCGCCAGCTGCCGCCCGAGCGGCTGCGGCTCGCCGACTACCGCCCCGCCGCCGCGGCGGGCGGTCCGCCGGGAGCGCCGGTCGATCGCGACAGCATCGAGCTGCTGGAGGCTGCGCTGATCGAGGATTGGGACTTCGATCGCGTGCGTTTCCGGGTGGCGGGCGCCACCTTCCGTGCCGCCGACCTCACCCACTGGCTGGCCCTCGAGGTGGCGGCCCAGGCGCTCGCCGCCGCCGGCTTCGCGGACGGCGCCGGGCTGCCGCGCGAGAC
>DATKFK010001074.1:0-2014 GCA_035544375.1 Thermoanaerobaculia bacterium | reverse complement strand
AGTAGCCAGCCAGTCGCACTGGCTGGAACGCCTTTCATTGCAACCACTTGCGTAGAAGAATCGAAAGGAAGTCCGGGTTAATCCAGGAGGAGTCGAACTCCCAACGTACAGATCCGTAGGGTGAAGTGGCGTCAGCCTGCTCACTCCATGGCGCGGTAGAAGGCGAGGGCGCTCTCGCCGTAGCGGCGGAGATCGGTGCGCACCAGCGGGCCGGCGGTCAGCGGCAGGTCCCGCCTCGAGGAATGCTCGACGGCGATCTCCGCGTCGCGCGCCAGCAGCGACGGCAGGATTAGCAGGAGCTGCTCGAAGGCGTCGAAACGGTAGGGCGGATCGGCAAACACGAGGTCGAAGGAGCCGGCTCCCACGGCGGAGGCTGGGGCGCTTCCCGCAGCCGTGCCGAGGGCTGTGCCCTGGCCGGCGCCGGCACCTGGCACCGCCAGCGCGGCGAGGCCGGCGGGCAGGGTGAGGCGCCTGGTGTCCAGCATGGCCTCGCCAAGACGGCTGGCGTTGGCGGCGATGGCGCGAATCGCCTGGACGTCCTGGTCGACGCAAAGGACGCAGAGAGCGCCGCGGCCGGCGGCCTCGAGCCCGACCACGCCGCTGCCGGCGAAGAGGTCGAGGAAACGGGCGCCATCGAGACGGTCTTGCCAGATCGAGAAGAGCGCCTCGCGCACCCGCCCCTCGGTCGGCCTGGCGCCCGCCGGCACCGTCAAGGCGCGGCCACGATGGGCGCCGCCGGTGACCCGCACGCCCCGCCCATCTCCGCGCCCGCGTCCTCTGCCAGCCTCGGCCGCCATCAGCCCTGCCCCGCTCCCCTGCCCGCGGCGGCGCTCCCCGGAGATGCCTCGGCCGGCACGCTCAGCGCTCCCGCGACAGGATGGCCACGAACTCCATGCGCATCTGCTCCTTGAGCACCACCAGGTGCAGCGGCTGATCGAGGCCGTCGAGCTCGACGCCTTTGCGGTCGCTGGTGAAGTTGACCACCCGGAAGCGGTTGCCGTCGGTACGCTTGAGCACGTCGCCCAGCCGCGGCTCGTAGCGCGCGGGGAGCTGCTCGGCGTCGCCCAGCAACGCGACCTTGGCCCCCAGCTCCTCGGCAATGCGCTGGATACGGAAGAGGCTGGCCGGCAGCTCATCGTAGCGCCCATAGAAGAACTTCTGGCGCTGGCGCCCGGGCAGCTCGAGCACCAGGTCGCACTTCTCGATCCAGTCGCCCTCCACTCCCGGCAGCAGGTGCGCGGCATCGGAGAGGTCCTCCTCGCCAAGCCGCCGCAGGGTGCCCTGCAGCTCCTCGGGTCCCAGCTCGGCGAGCCCCATCCACTCCTTGCCGATCGGCCCGTCGCGCAGCCGGATGGTGCCGTTGCCGAACAACGTCACCTCCCGCCGGCCCAGGCGGCTGGCGCAGTCGAACCGCAGCACCTCGCGCGACCGGTCGGACGGACCCGTAGAGCCAGGTGCTCCCGCCCCCAGTGTGACCGCGATCGCGATCGCGATCATCCCCGGCAAGCCCCACCGGATCATCGGCCAGCCTCTCCATCGGCGTCGCCCCGGTCACGCAACCGCGCCAGCGCATAGTCGAGCTCCTCGCTGGCGCCGATCTCGCCGTCGAGCCTCGCGGCGCGGGTCGCCCGCAAGGCGCTGCCGATCGCCGGACCGCGCCGCGCGCCGGCCGCCAGCAGGTCGGCGCCGCCGATCCCGAGCGCCAGCGGCCGTATCTCGGCGAGGTAGCGCCGCACCCACGACCGCGCCGCCGCGCCAGCCGCCGCCAGCAGCAGCAGCTCCTCGTCCTCCAGGCCGCCGAGCGCCGCATCCACCTCGTGCGGGCTGGCACCGGCGCCGAGGCGCGGCAGGGCGGCAGCCAGCCGCCCGCCGAATCCCGTCATGAGCCGCAACGCGTCGCCGGCCAGCAGCAGGCGGGCCCCCAGCTCGCCGCACCCGGCCTCGTCGAGCCCAGCGGCGAGCGCCAGCAAGAGCAGAAGCCACAGTCGCGCCGGGCCTTCGTGGTGATGGCCGG
>DATKFK010001073.1:0-6162 GCA_035544375.1 Thermoanaerobaculia bacterium | reverse complement strand
GTTCTCGCTCAACCAGGCGCTCGAGGTGGTGAAGACGAAGATGGTGCGCCGCGGCGTCAATCTCAAGTCGCTGCGTTATGGCAAGATCGAGCCGGCGAGTGGCAGCCGCGTGCGCCAGCGCATCACCTTGCAGCAAGGCATCCCGCAAGAGACCGCCAAGCGCCTGGTGGCCGAGATCAAGGCCAAGAAGCTCAAGGTCCAGGCGGCGATCCAGGGTGACACGGTACGGGTCTCGGGCAAGAACCGCGACGACCTGCAGACGGTGATTGCGACGCTCAAGGCGCTCGACCTCGACGTGCCGTTGAGCTTCACCAACTACCGTTCGCTCTGATACCGCCCGCTTCCCCGCCTCCGCTCCCGCCGCCCATGAAACCCCGTACTCCAACCCGGCCCGCGTTGCCTGCCGGCCCGCTCGCCGCTCCTCTCGTCGCCCCTCCTGCCGCCCGGCTCGCCACCCATCGTGCCGTCCGGCTCGCCACCCATCGTGCCGTCCGGCTCGCCGCAGCCCCTCATGACGCTCGTCTTGCCACCACCCTGACCTCCCGCATCGCCACCTGCGCCCGCATCGCCACGCTCGCCCGCCTCGCCACCCTCACCCGCATCGCCTCTCTCACCCGCCTCGCCACTCTCACCCGCCTCGCCACCTGCGCCCGCCTCGCCACCTGCGCCCGCCTCGCCACGCTCACCCGCCTCGCCACCCTCGCCTGCCTCGCCACCCTGGCGGCGGCGGCGGCCGCCGCCGCACCGGCCGCGGCCACGCCCTACGACGACGGCGAGCGCCTGCAGTTCACCGGCGTCGTCACCGACGTCGGCGGCAAGCCGGTCCCGGGCATCCAGGTGGTGCTCGAGCTGTCGCGCCACGCCTTCAGCCTGCGCGAGCTGCGCCGCACCGAGCGCGATGCGCGCCGCATCGCCGCCACCACCAATGCGCAGGGCGCATACTCCATCGAGTGGCCGTGGGATGATTATTACAACCGGTTCCAGGTGCTTGCCGGCGTCGTCGTGCGGCACGGCAGGGAGGATCGCCTGGAAGTCCTCGAGCGCGAGGACGTCACCGGTCGCGTGCCCGCCGGGAGCCCGATTGTCTCGGCGATCGTGATCCACAACCGCGCTTTCGTCGACCGCTGGCGCGAGGTCATGGCCTCGGTCCAGAGCGCCGACCAGCGCCAGGTCTACGAGGAGATGGGCACCCCGGACGACGTCAAGCGCGTGACCTACGCCGGCCGCCGCGAAGAAGCCGAGGTCTCCTGGTGGTACTTCACCGCCGGCAAGGTCTACCGTTTCCACGCCGGCCGCCTCGACCAGGTGGAACGCTTCGACCCCGTGCAGCGCTTCTGAGCGAGAGGCCTGGCATGCCAACCCCAGAGGACCATCCCGGGTGACCAACCCACCCCTCGTCGATTCCCAGGCCGGCGACAGCTCGGTCCAGGCCGGTCGCTTCCTCGATCTCGTCGCCGCCAAGCTGGTGGCGACCGAGGAGGTGTTTCGCCGCCACCTCGACTCCGACGTGCCGTTCATCCATCAGGCCGGCATCTACATCCGCCAGGGCGGCGGCAAGCGCATCCGCCCCGCGCTGCTGCTGCTGGCCGCCCGGCTGCTGGGCCACGATTCGGAGGAGGAGGTCACCTACGCCGCGGTCGTCGAGTTCATCCACAACGCGACGCTGATCCACGACGACATCATCGACCACGCCCACCTGCGCCGCGGCCAGCCCACCCTCAACCACCTGTGGGGCAACAACCTCACGGTGCTGCTGGGCGATTGGATCTACACCAAGGCGATGCAGATGGCCCTCTCCCATGGCCAGCTCGAGGTGGTGCAGCGCCTCTGCGCCGCCACCCTCAAGATGACCGAGGGCGAGCTCATGGCGCTCGAGCGCCTCGGCGCCATCGACGTCACGGTCGAGGAGTACTTCGAGATCGTCGACCGCAAGACGGCGCACCTGTTCGCCGCCGCCTGCTCGATCCCCAGCCTCATCCCGCCGCAGCGTCCCGAGGCCGGCCAGGTCCTCGCCCACTACGGCCGCGCGCTGGGCACCTGCTTCCAGATCGTCGACGACCGGCTCGACTTCACCGCCCGCGAGAGCGAGCTCGGCAAGCCGGTGCTCTCCGATCTCAAGGAAGGCAAGCTGACGCTGCCGCTGATCCTGCTGCTGTCGCGGATCGCGCCGGCCGAGCGGCGCCTGATCCAGACCGTGCTCGAGGAGCGCTGCTTCGACCGCGTGGCGCCGCAGCAGATCCTCGACCTGGTGGCGCGCGAAGGCACCCTCGCCGAGACCCTCGAGATGGCCGAGGCCTACGCGGCGCGAGCCCAGCGGGAGCTAGAGATCTTTCCGCCCGGCGACGCCCTCGAGGCTCTCGAGTTTGCGCCGGATTTCGTTCTCCACCGGCGAGCGTAACCGCGGCGGCGCGAGCCCAAAGACCCCGCGAAGCGGGGTCGCCGAATTGACACCGCGGAGCGGGGTCGCCGGATTGGTCGCACCGCCAAGCGGGGTCGCCCGATCAGTCACACCGCGGATTCCCCCCCGCGGGCTCGTCAAGACATAGCCGCGATCCCGAGTCAACCGAGCACTGCCGCGCGGCGGCGTAGCCCTGCCAGGGCCACCGAACGGAGGCGCCCCGCCCTCGTCGTAGAGCGGAGCCGCCACCCTTGACTCCGGCCCCGCCGCGATCTCCATCCCCGCGCGCGCCACGACCCGCGGATCGACCGCGTAGACCTTCGCCGCCAGCGGCCGCTCGAGCCCGATCACCAGGGCATAGCGGAACCGGCGCAGCCGCGCGTCCAGCCACTGGTGGGCGCTGGCCATCAGCACCACCTCGCCGCTCGGCTCCAGGTTGGCGCCGGCGGGCTGCGGCGGCGCGTCGCCGGTCCACAGCAGCGCCGTGCGCTGGTGGTCGGGCGGCGCCACGTCGGTGTCCGTGCCCGGCTCGAACCCGGTCTCGAGCGCCAGGTAGCCGGTGACCTCGCGCCCCCAGTCGAAGAGCACCATCGAGCGGTCGCCTCGCAAGCCGGCGTCCGGCGGCGGCGAGTAGGGCGTCGCCGCGGCCGCCGCCACCGGCCGGCCGCCGCCGGTCAGCTCGGCGAACAGCGGCCGCGGCCAGGCCGGGACCATGCGTCCCCACCGCCCGGTCGGCGGGCGCCCCCAGGAGACCACCGTCTCGCCGGGTCCGGCGGCGCTCACCGCCGCCAGGCCGTTCGCCGGATCGACCGGCAGCCAGCCGCGCACCAGGCCCAGGCGGTGGCGCCGGAAGGTGCGCCACGCGCCGTCGGTGCCCACCAGAGCCCGGCCGCTCGCCTCGTCCACCAGGCTGGCCAGGAAGCCGCCTCCGCCGTCGTCGCTGCGCAGCTCGGCGAGCACGCGGTTGGCGCCCGGCCGCAGCAGCTCCCCCACCTCATAGGCGTCGAGGCGCGCGCCCGGCCGCCAGCCGCCCGCGCCCACCCGCTTGCCGTTGAGATAGAGGACGTACTCCTGATCGCCTATGGCCAGCAGGCGCGCCCGCGCCGGCGGCGCGGCGAGGCGGAAGTCCCGGGCCGCGTAGAAGGCGAGCGGTTGCGCCTGGCGCCGGTCGTGCGCCACCCAGATCCATTGTGCCCCGCCGATCGTGCCGCCCAGGTGCGAGGCTGCCCAGCGTCCGCCGCGGATCGCCAAGGTCAAGCCGCAGGCGGCCACGAACGCCGCCGCCAGCGCTGCCATCCACGGCTGCCGCATCTACTGGCCCTGGCCCGGAGTCAGGATCTCGCCGGTCACGTCCACCAGGCCCAGGGCCTTCCAGCGTCCGGGCGGCCCGCCGGCGTCCCCCGCGCGAGCGATCAGCCGCACCCGCACCGGTCCCCTGGTTCCCCGCAGCGGCAGTTGGAAGCGCCGGGCGCCCCGCAGCCGGTTCCAGAAGCTGGGCCGCCAGCCGAAGCGCCGGATGGGGGTGCCGTCCAGTCGCTCGACGCTCAGCTCGAAGCGCTGGCCCGGACGGGCATCGGCCGGAGGCACGAAAGTGCCCTCGAGCGCCTCATTCCCCACCAGCCGGGAGTGCAGGTAGACGAGGCAGTTGCCGCCGATCACGACGTCGGCCCCGTCCACCCGTGCGCCGCCAGCCGGCAGGGCCGGAGCCAGGCTGGCACCAAACACAGCCGGTACAGCAGCAGGCAAGGTGCGTCGCTCCGGCGGCCCGCCGCCCACGGCCTGACCCTGTAGCACTCCGGCACCTGCCTGAACCGCCAGCCCGGTGGCCGGTCCGACTCCTCCCTGACTCGCCTCGCTCGGCGGTCGGAACATCAGGTCGAGCGGCACCTGTCCCACTGGCAGGTCGTCCGGCAGCCGCACCGTGAGCGGCAGCGCCGCCGCACGGATCGTCGCCTGCGCCACCTCCCGGTCGCCGATGCGAATACTCAGGCGCTCGCCCTCCGGCAGTCCCTCGCGCGACAAGTCGAGGGTCAGCGTGCGCGGCACCTCCTCGCCGAGGTTCACGGCCAGCAGGCGGCCGGAGCCCGACTCCGGCACCAGCAGCTCGCGGCCTTGGATTTCGCGCGGCACCCACCCGGCGTCGAAGCGGTTGCCGTCCGCCGAAGGCGGCAGCGCGAAGCGGCTGCTCTCGACCAGCACCTCGGCCTCGGACGAACCTGCCGCGGCCTGGGAATTGGCGCCAGCCCGGGAACCCGCTCTGGCCGAAGAACCCGCTCTGGCCGAAGAACCCGCGCGGGCCGAAGAACCCGCTCCAACCGAGGAGCCCGCTCCAGCCGAGGAGCCCACTCCAACCGAGGAGCCCACTCCAGCCGAAGAGCCCACTCCAGCCGAGGAGCCCACTCCAGCCGAGGAACCCACTCCAGCCGAGGAACCCGCGCCAACCGAAGAACCCACGCCAACCGAAGAACCCACGCCAACCGAAAAACCCGCGCTAACCGAAGAACCCGCGCCAACCGAGGAACCCGCGCTGGCCGAAGAGCTCACGCCGGCCGCGGAGCGGGCGCCGGCGCCGAGCAGCAGGGCAACCGGCCGCTCGCCGCGGCAGCCGGCGGCGGCCAGGCTGTAGACGACCAGCGTCCAGAGCGTCAGGTACACCAGGATGGGGACAAGTGCCACCGGCAGCAGCCGCCGCGGCGTCCGCCAGGGGCCGACTCGCACCCTGCCGCCGCCACCTGTGCGCGCGGCCCGGCGCAGCGGCGGGGAGTGCGGTGAGCGGGGATCCATGGGGGGAGGTGGCAATTCCGGCCGGCCCGCGCAGCGGTGACCCGCGCGGCAGCGGCCCCGGCCCAGGCAGTCAGCGCGAATGGTACCACCGGCATTCGTCGCAGGCGGCTGCTTGCCGGGCATCAGGAGCGGCATTCGCCGCAGGCGGGCTGATTGCCAGGCATCAGCGTGCAGGTGGCCCGAGCCGGTTCCGTAGCACGCGAGCCCCGCGGCCGGCGCCAGGGCACACGGCAGAACCCCTGCCGCTCCTCCACGTAGTCCATGGAGGGCGCGCCATCGCACAGCCAGGATGTAACGCCGCGCCCGCATCTTGACGACAAGTGTAGTCATGGGTATCATGACTACAGCTGTCGCCTCGGGGCGACCGTGCCAAGGAGGTCGAGGGTGACTGCGAAATCGATCGGCGATCAGGAGCTTGCCCTGCTGCGCTACGTCGCGGAACGGGGTCCGGTCACGGTGGCGCAGGCGGTCGAGGGCTTCGGCGCGGCGCGCGGCCTGGCGCGCTCGACGGTGTTGACGATGATGGACCGCCTGCGCGCCAAGGGCCACCTCGAGCGGCGGCGGGCGGGCGGAGTCTTCCACTACTCCTCGCCGGCCTCCTCCGGCGAGCTGCTACGCGGCGTCGTGCGGAGCTTCGTCGAGAAGACCCTGGACGGTTCGGTGTCGCCTTTCGTGAGCTACCTCGTGGAGTCGGCCGAGGTGAGCAACGAGGAGCTGGCCGAGCTCGAGCGGCTGGTCGCCAAGCTGCAATCGCAGCGCCAGGAGCCCTGAGCCATGCGCCTCCTCCTGCCGGCTGCGCTTCACCTCGCCGCCCCTCTGTTCCCCGCCGCCCTGGCGCTGGTGCGCCAGCTCGCCCAGGCCGCGCTGATGGGAACGCTCTTCGTGCTCGCGGTATGGCTCCTCTGCCGCCTGGCGCCGCGCCTGCCGGCCGGCCTGCGCTGCGCCCTCTGGTGGCTGGCCAGCCTGAAGCTGCTGCTGGG
>DATKFK010001072.1:0-6513 GCA_035544375.1 Thermoanaerobaculia bacterium | reverse complement strand
CCATCAATTTCCGCGCCGGCCAGACCAGGGCCAACAACGCCGTCGCCGGCGTCTCGCAGGACGGCAACGCCGCGGTCGCCATCCAGACCGACATGACCTCCGGCAGCGTCCAGTTCATCCTGGACGTCAACGGCTACTTCCAGTAACACCGGCCGGCGCGGCCCGCCGAAGGTCCGGCGGTTCCGTTGGTAGAGCCTGATCTACTCTTCCGGCTCGATTCCCATCTCGCAACGGAGCTGTTCCACCGTGATGGTCCTCCCTTCACCGGCCCTGGCGCGCGCCAGGGCCGCGAGGAGCCGCTCGGCGTTGCGAGGGGATCGCAACAAATAGTCGGTTTCAGTCAGGACCGGCCTGCCCGGCCGAGCACCGTGCTCCTGCTTGCCGTTGCCACTCACCGCTGATCCTTGCGCACCACGACCGATGGCGCCGCGGGATGGGCGGCGTCGTACGCCGCGATGTCGCAGTCGTCGAGATGCTCGGCTTTCCACACCATGGCGCGGAGGATGCGGTTCCAGCCGCTCGGGTGATCGTAGAAGACGAATTCCTCGAGGGGGCCGGGCTTCATCTTGCGATACTCGGACAGGTGCAGGGCCGCCTGGGCGAAGCCGTCGGGCTGGCGCGAAACGTTGACCCCGTAGTTGTCCGCCTCGGCCTCCATCGTGCGGGTGAGCGTGTTGTTGACCGGCGTCAACACCAGGGCGTACACCGAGAACAGGAACAGCAGCAGGGGCAGCCCCGCCACGTCGCCGACGTCGCGGATCCCCCATCCCGCGCCGTGGCGGGCATGCAGCCTGGCGAAAGACCAGCTGAGAAAGGCGAACCCGACGACGATGATGATGCCGATGAACACGATGCCCTTGTACACGTGGTGCAAGACGTAGTGGCCCATCTCGTGTCCCAAGACCGCCCTGATCTCCTCCGAGGAGCCGCGGTTCATCAGGTTGTCGTTCATGCTGATCTGCGTCGTGCCGAGCAGGCCGCTGACGTGCGCGCTCATGCGCTTGGTCTGCTTCGAGGCGTCGAACTCGTACACGTCGGTCGCCGGAATGCCGTTGGCGCGCGCCATCGAAAGGATCTGTTGCTTGAGCGTGCTGTCGGCCAGCGGCTTGAACTTGTTGAACACCGGTTCGAGGTACACCGGCGCGATGGCCGCCCCGAACATCGCGAAGGCAATCGCGACCAGCGAGCCCCACAGCCACCAGGTGCGCGGCGCCTTCCGCAGCACCGCATAGATCGCCACCAGGGCCAGGGTGCCCAGGATCAATCCGAGGACCAGCCCCTTGAGCTGATCGCCGAGCCAGTCGGCCAGGGTCTGATTGGACATGCCGTACTGGTGCTCGCGGAAGTAGCCCTCGTAGGCGTTCCAGGGCAGCAGCACCAAGGTGGTCACGAGGATGTAGAACACCGCGTAAAGGGCGATCTGCAGCCACTTGAAGCGCGTGATGCCCTCGATCCGGTCGCGGACCCGGGCCGAAAGCCCGGTGCCCAGCAGCAGCCAGGCAACCAGGAGCCCGGTCAGGAAGTCCCAGAGGATCAGCCAGTAGCCGCCCTCGAAGTAGGCATCCGATTTGGCCCGCGCCGCGGGAGATAGCTGGGCCAGGTAGGCTTCGGCGGCCGCCGCGGGATCGAAGTGACGGGCTGCCGGCGCCGGAGCAGCCGCGGCCGGCGTGGAAGACGCGGCGGCCGCGGACGACGCGGGCGCGGCGGCCGCGGAACGGGCGGCGGAAACCAGGAGTACAGCGGCAACCGCCGCCAGCAGCATCGCTCTGCAATGTTTCATGGAAGTCTCTCTCTCCTCAAGGATATCGACAGCCTGCAGGCTGATACGGCGTGCCGGGATGAGTAGTTTCACCGCGCCCCTGCAAGGGCCCGACAGCAGGTTCAGTCGCGATCTGCACGCGGCCCACCGCCTCCCCAGTCGTAGGTGTCGAGGTCGCGCCAGGAGAGGATCGTGCCCTGGCTTCGCCGCTGCGTCTCGTGGCCGGCGTAGACCACGACACGATCGACGATCCGTGGCCCCTGCTTGCCGGCAAGAGCGTCCGCGAAACGCTCGAAGGATGCCAGCGCCTGTCCGGATGGGGTCTGGGCGGACTTGATCTCGACCAGCAGGAGGCCGGGGCCTCTCTCCACGACGAGATCGATCTCGAGCCCTTTGCGGTCCCGGTAGAAGGAGAGCCGTGGCCGGCGCCCTCGGTGGAGGTGAGCCTTGGCGATCTCGGCGGTCACCCAGGTCTCGAAGAGTGCGCCCCGCAAGGGATGGGTTTCCAGCTGGCGTGGATTCTCGACGTTGAGGAGGCTGGCCGCCAGGCCGGTGTCATAGAAGTACAGCTTGGGTGCCTTGATGAGCCGCTTGCCGAGATTGGCGAAGAATGCAGGGAGCCGGAAGACGATGTAGCTCGCTTCCAGCACCGACAGCCAGGAGCGAGCGGTCGGCTGGGAGACGCCGCAATCGTTGGCCAGGGATGAAAGGTTCAGGATCTGGCCGGTGCGTCCGGCGCACAGGCGCAAGAAAGTCTGGAAGAGCAGCAGGTCCCCGACCCGGATGATCTGCCGCACGTCGCGCTCGACGTAGGTGGCAGTGTAGTCAGCAAGCCATTCCTGGGCCGGCAGCTTGCGCTCGTAGATCCGCGGGTAGCCACCTTGCCAGAGCAGGGTCTCGAGATCATCCGGGGGGTCGGGAAACCGGCGGACCTCCTGGAGTGAAAGCGGCAGCAACTCAGCCAAGGGCGGTGCGGCCGGCAAGGGACTGGCTCACGGTGCCGATCAGCGCCTGGTTCTGGGAGCCCGTCAGCAGGAAGCGGCCCGGCCGGGGATCCTCATCGACAATGCCTTGCAGGTAGGAGAACAGCTCGGGGACCCGCTGCACTTCATCGATGATGGCGCCGTGGCGATAGCGGCCCAGGAAGGCGATCGGGTCGGTACGGGCGAGCTCGCGCTGTGCCGGATTCTCGAGCGAGACATAAGGCAGCTCGGGGAATGCCATGCGGCTCAACGTGGTCTTGCCGGACTGGCGCGGCCCGGTCAGCGTAAGGACCGGGTATCGCGTAGCCAGGTCGAGAAGGCGAGGCTGGAGGAGGCGCTCGATCACCCTGGAAAGCTTAGCATTTCGATGGGGCCGATTCAAAGTCGTAGTTTCGATTGGCCCCGGCGATGCACGGGGTTCGGTGATGCGGCTACCCGGATCGACCGTGATAGCGTCCTGGAAGAGTTCGAAGGACGTCCAGGTCGGCAGCTGGCGGGGGATGCCACGATCCCACGCAGGAAGACGCGAGGCCCCAGCAATGAATCGGAACCAGGCTTTGCCGCGCGCCGCCGCCGTCGTCATGCTCCTGATCGGCTACCTCGTGGCTTTCGACAAGCCTGCAGCCGGCGCCTCCTGCCTGGACAACTTCAAGAAAAGAGGCTCCATCCTCACGCGCTGGATCTACACCACCTCTGCGGATTTTCCCGACCTCCGGGTCAGGGTCGCGGTAGAGCGCCTACGCCAGCAGCTCCCTTCCAAGCAGATCGAGGTCGTCTCCGCCGACGCCGACCAGGGAGTGCTCCACGCCCGGACCTTCCCCGACACTCGCCACCGTGCCTTCGACGTCGATTTCGCCGTCTCCCAGCTGGGAAGCGGGGCCCGGGTGAAGATGGTCATGACCCTGCCCGCCACAGGGGTCAGCGACGAGGGGCTCAAGGAATCGATGTGCGACATCGTCGACGCCGCCGCGATCGCCGTCCCGAGCTCCGGCGCCGAAGGCGCCGCCGGCACGCCACAACCCGCGACAGACCTGCCCAAGCCCGCGCCTCAGCCAGCCGCGGCCGCAGCCGCGACGCCGCGCCCCGAACCGCAGGAGCCGCCGCTGACCAACGAGGACGTGATCAAGCTCTTCCAGGCCGGTCTTGCCCCGGACCTGATCGTGACCAAGATCATGCAAACACCGAGCGTCGGCTTCGACCTCTCCACCAATGCCCTGGTAGCGCTCGCCGGCCTGAAGATGCCGCACGACGTCATAGCCGCCATGATGCAGCGGGCGCACGACCAAGCAAAGTAGCATCGACCCGGCCGGCCTCATCACGGGAAGGACGCGGGCCGGCTCAATCCTGTGGGTCTCGCTGCCTCGGGTGCTTCTCCGCCGCCGAGATCAGAACCGTGGCAGACTTGGTGACCGAATAGCGGCAAGATTTCCTGGAGGCATGGAATGAGTTCTTCCGTAGTCGAAGCCAGCACGCGGGCGATGAGCGTTGAAGTCACGCGGGACGAGCTGGTCGTTTCGTTGACCGATGGCCGCAAGATCACCGTGCCCTTGGCCTGGTTTCCGCGGCTTCTCCAAGCAACGGAAGCCCAGCGCAACGACTGGGAGCTGCTAGGTGACGGAGTGGGCATTCATTGGCCCGCGATCGACGAGGACCTCAGCGTAGCGGGCCTGCTCCGCGGCGCGCCTGCTCCTGCGTAACAGGTTCGTTCCCTCCTCTGGAAGAGCCGCGAGAGGCATGATGGGATGGACTCCTCTTGCGAAACTCCGGAGGGAGGGATTGACCAGCTCCCCTGGAGAATAAGAGGGTGGCGGAAGCGGAAAACTGCTCTTCAGGTAAACCGCAATGATCGCTAATAGAAAACAACACTACCTTCCTCAGTTTTTTCTGCGTACTCCTTGGCCACCGCGAACCCTCCTCTAGCATCATGAACCACCTGAGATGCCTTCCCGGTTATTTAGCTCATCGAGAAACGTTGCGAGAGCGGGTGGCACCCTGCGGCCGTGAAATCGCCTTCCACGGCCTCCTGCATCTTCTCGGCGAAGACGGCGCCGAGTTCATGGCAGTCTTCACGCACGGCGAGCTGGAATCGCTCGATCCGATCGTGGAGGAAGTCTCCGCCGCCTACCGGCTGCTTGGCCGTGGGGTGCTGTGGGCGCGGCGTAGCTGGTGACCTGGTGCCGGCGGCTGGCGAGGCCACGCTGAGTCTCGCCGGCGCACCGCTTCCTTCCTAGGCCCACGGGAGGTAAACTTCCACCCAGGAGGCAACCATGAGCCAGCCGGTGACAGCCACCATCTCCACCTACCCGCATCTCACAATCAACGCCGATGGCGTGCCCCTGATCGCCGGAACGACGATGAAGGTGGTTGAGCTTGTGACAGCCCACCAGGCCCATGGCTGGAGCCCAGAGGAGCTGCACTTCCAGTTTCCTCACCTTTCCCTTGGGCAAATCTACGCCGCCCTCACCTATTATTGGGACCACAAGGATGAGCTCGATGCTGACATCGCGCGGCGTGATCGGGAAGTCGAGGAGATCCGCCGCGAAGTAGGTCCCTCCGCGATCGCAGCCAAGCTCCGCCGTACTCCACCTTGAGCATCGCCTTCTATTTCGATGAGCACGTTCCGCGCGCAGTAGCACACGGACTGCGCCTGCGGGGTATTGATGTGCTCACGGTCCAGGACGACAACCTCAGCGGGATACCTGACAGCCAGCTACTCGACCGGGCAACCCAACTGGCTCGCCCTCTCTTTTCGCAAGATGAGGATTTGGTAATCGAAGCCAGGCGACGCCAGAAGGAAGGGATTGCTTTCTCGGGGGTCATCTACGCTCCTCAGTCCCGCGTGACAGTGGGAGTCTGTGTACGCGATCTTTACATGATCGCAGAGGCAGTAAGAGAAGGCGAGCTTGACAACGAAGTCGAGTTCTTGCCACTGTGAACTCCCATCTCCCTTCTGCTCCTCGGTATTCGGTAGCCACCCAGCTTCGCGACGCCACAGCCCAAAGCAGGGTGATCGTTATGGCAGCCTCCTTCAGGAGTGACAATCATTTTGTACCACGTGTCTATCTCAAGCCCTGGTCAACGCCAGAGCAAAAGATCTGGACATATCGCACTCTCGTATCTCATCCGAAAGTTCCTCTATGGCGAGAACAATCCACAAAGGGCGTCGCCTGCCACTCTCATCTCTATACACAAATCTTTGCAGGCGAGGAATCAGATCAGATTGAGAGGTGGCTGGACAGGGAATTCGAGGCTCCGGCAGAAGAAGCTCTCGACAAGGCAACGTCCGACAAACGCCTAACTCCAGACGATTGGCGCAAGTTGGTTCGCTTCCTTGCAGCACAGGATGTACGAACGCCTACCCGGCTGAGTGAAGGCCTGATCCCCCGCTTAAATGCCGTGATGTCTCGCCAGGCTACACCGACAACATCACGTTACTAACACAATGAGAGTGCTGAACTCTACCGCGTCACACCACTACAGGTCTTTCAGGAAGTCTCTCTTCTTTTCCTTGTCGGCCCACTCGCGCATCTCGGCAATGCGCTGCTCAAGGTAGGCTCGATGCTCCAGAAGTGCCACGGTGTTGACTAGCGGTAGGAGTGTCTCAAGGAACTCCATCTCTCGCTGGATCATGGGGACCGCACTTCCCGTCCATGTGTGATGGCTAGACCGGACTTCCTTTCGATTCTTCTACGCAAGTGGTTGCAATGAAAGGCGTTCCAGCCAGTGCGACTGGCTGGCTACTGTCTACGCTTGGCGTCCGGCTGAGCTTAG
>DATKFK010001071.1:0-6133 GCA_035544375.1 Thermoanaerobaculia bacterium | reverse complement strand
TCGACGGCCGAGGCGCCGAGCGACCAGAACCGGCTGGGCCAGCTGAAGAGGTCGGCAAGCTTGCTGTTCTCGTAGCCGCCCGAGGCGGTCAGCGAGATCGTCGGGTAGTAGGCCGCGACCTGGACGCCGATCTGGGCGTTCGCCGCCGCCATGCGCCGCTCGTTCGCGGCGACGTCGGGGCGCCGCTCGAGCAGCTCCGAGGGCAGCGCCACGGGGATCGATGGCGGCTGGACCCCGACCGGCGCCAGGGAGATCGTCAGGTCGGAGGGCGCCTTGCCGATGAGCACCGCGACGGCATGCTCGAGCTGCGTCCGCTGCACGCCCAGGTCGATCGCCTGGGCGCGCGTGGTTTCGAGCTGCGTCTGCGCCTGCGCCACGTCGACCCCCGACGCGATTCCCTGGTGGTAACGGTTGTTGGTCAGGTCGAGCGCCTTCTGATAGGCGCCGGCGGTCGTGTCGAGCAGCTGTTTCTGGGCATCCAGGCCGTGCAGCTCGAAGTAATCCACCGCCAGCTCGGCCTGCATGCTCAGGCGCAGCGTCTCGAGGTCGCCGGCGCTCGCCTGCGCGGTGGCGACGCTCGATTCGATCTGCCGGCGGATCCGCCCCCACACGTCCAGCTCGTAGGAGACGTCGATCGGCACCTGGTAGAAGCTCGTGGTGCTCGGGGTGGTGCCCGTCGGCGTCACCGGCGTCACCGGCGAGCCGCTCGCGCCGGTCCCGGTCGTGGAGCCGCGGCTGGCGGCGCCGCGCGACCTGCTGGCCGAGGCCCCCGCGGTGACCGTCGGGAACAGGTTGGCGCGGGCCACTGCCGCCGCCGCGCGGGCGGCCCTAAACTGCGCCTCGGCCTGAGCGATCGATTGGTTGGACACCGCGACCTGCTCCTCGAGCGCGTTGAGCTGCGGGTCGCCGAAGAGCTCCCACCACCTGCCGTGCGGCAGCTCGTCGCGCGGCGTCGCCGACTTCCAGTTGGCCGGCGGCGGCTCCTTGAAAGCAGCCGGCGCGGTCGCCGGCGGCTTCTGGTAGCTCGGCCCCACCATGCACCCCGCCAGGAGCGCGATGCTTGCAGCCAGCGCGATGTTTGCGGCCAGCGCGATGCTTGCAGCCAGCGCGGCGCTTGGAGCCGGCACGATGCCCGCGGTCCGTGCCCTCCTCGCGGCCGGCCGCGCGCCGCGCCGGTCCCTCGTCCTTGCAGCGTAACCCGTCATCAGCGCCTCAAGCCTCCTGGCCAGCCGGCCCCGCGACGGCGGGGGCGGGCGGCGACGTCCGGCCGCGGACCCGCAGCCACCACAGCTGGAACCGGTCGAGATAAAGGTAGACCACCGGCGTCGTGTAGAGCGTCAGGGCCTGGCTGAACAGCAGGCCGCCGACGATGGCGATGCCCAGCGGGCGGCGCAGCTCCGAGCCGGTGCCCAGGCCGATCGCCAGCGGCAGCCCGCCCAAAAGCGCCGCCATGGTGGTCATGGTGATCGGGCGGAAGCGCAGCAGGCAGGCCTGGAAGATCGATTCCTCCGGCGACTTGCCCTCGCTGCGCTCGACCTCGATGGCGAAATCGATCATCAGGATCGCGTTTTTCTTGACGTTGCCGATGAGCAGGATGATGCCGATCAGCGCGATCACCGAGAGGTCGGTCTTGGTGAGCAGCAGCGCCACCAGCGCGCCGACGCCGGCCGAAGGCAGGGTCGACAGGATGGTCACCGGATGGATGTAGCTCTCGTAGAGCACGCCGAGCACGATGTAGACCGCGATCAGCGCTGCGGCGATCAGCAACGGCTCGTTGGCCAGCGATGCCTGGAACGCCTGCGCGGTGCCCTGGAAGCTGCCGTGGATGTCGGCCGGCACGCCCATCTGCCGCTCGGCCTTCTCGATCTCGGTGACCGCCGTCCCCAGCGCCACGTTGGGCGGCAGGTTGAACGAGAGCGTGACCGAGGGGAACTGCGCCGAGTGATTGATCGCCAGCGGCGCCGTCGAGGCCCGGTAGCTGGTGAAGGCGGAGAGCGGCACGAGCTTGCCGAAGTTGACGTTGCCCGGGTCGGTGGCCTTGACGTAGATGGCCTTGAGCCCTTCCGGGTTCTGCCAGAACTGGGGCTGCACCTCGAGCACCACGTGGTACTGGTTGAGCGCCCGGTACATCGTCGATACCGGCCGCTGGCCGAAGGCGTCGTAGAGCGTATCGTCGATCGCCTGCGGCGTGATGCCCAGGCGCGACGCCGTGGTGCGGTCGATCTGCAGCGTCGCCTCGAGCCCCTTGTTCTGCTGGTCGGTGTTGACGTCGGCCAGGATCGGGATCTGGCGCAGACGCTGCATCACCCTGGGCGCCCACTGCAGCAGCTCGGCGGTGTTGTCGCCCTGCAGCGTGTACTGGTACTGGGCGTTGCTCCCCCGGCCGCCGACCCGCAGATCCTGGACGGGTTGCAGGAAGAGGCTGACGCCGGGCACGCGCGCCAGCTGGGGGCGCAGGCGGCCGATGACCTGGTCGGCGGTGGGATTGCCCTTGCCGCGCTCGCCCTGCGGCTTGAGGCCCACGAAGAAGCGCCCGGTATTGACCGCCTGGCCGCCGATGAAGGCTGCCGCCGAGTCGACGGCCGGGTCCTTCTGGACGATGGCCGCCAGCGTCGTGAGGCGCCGCCGCATCGCCTGGAAGGACGTGTCCTGATCGGCCTGGATGGAGCCGTTCAGGCGGCCGGTATCCTGCTGCGGGAAGAAGCCCTTGGGCACCACCGCGTAGAGGTAGACGGTGGCGGCCATGGTCAGCAGGGTCACGCAGAGCGTCAGTCCCTGGTGCCGCAGCACCCACGACAGCGAGCCGCGGTAACCGCGCAGGATGGCGTCGAAGGCCGACTCGCTGGCGTTGTACAGGCGGCCGTGCCGCTCCTCGCCGTGCGCCTTGAGCAGCCGCGCGCACATCATCGGCGTGGTGGTCAGCGAGATGAGGAGCGAGACGGCGATCGCCACCGAGAGGGTGACGGCGAACTCGCGGAACAGGCGGCCGACGATGCCGCCCATCAGCAGGATGGGGATGAACACCGCGATCAGCGAGATGCTGATCGACATCACGGTGAAGCCGATCTCCTGGGCGCCGCGCAGAGCCGCCGCGTAGGGCTGCATCCCCGCCTCGAGGTGGCGGGTGATGTTCTCGATCACCACGATGGCGTCGTCCACCACGAAGCCGGTGGCGATGGTCAGCGCCATCAGCGACAGGTTGTCGATGGCGTAGCCGCAAAGGTACATGACGCCGAAGGTGCCGATCAGCGACACCGGCACCGCGACGCTGGGGATCAGGGTGGCGCGGAGGTTGCGCAGGAAGACGAAGACCACGCCGATGACCAGCAGGATCGAGATCACCAGCGTGATCTCGACGTCGCGCACCGAGGCGCGGATGGTCCGCGTGGCGTCGATCATCACCCGCAGGTCGATGATCGGCGGGATCGAAGCCTTGAGCTGCGGGATGATGGCCTGGACGGCGTCGACGGTCTTGATGATGTTGGCGCCCGGCTGGCGGAAGATGATCAGGATCACCGCCGGCTTGCCGTTGACGAGGCCGCCGGTGCGGATGTCCTCGAGCGAGTCGGTGACGTCGGCAACGTCGGACAGGCGCACGGCGGCGCCGTTCTGCGAGTTGTAGGCGATGACCTGCGTCTGGTACTCGGCCGCCAGCAGCAGCTGGTCGGTCGTGGAAAGGGCCCACGCGTGGCGGATGTCGCCGAGCTCGCCCTTCGGCCGGTTGGCGTTGGCGGCGGCGAGCGCGTTGCGCACGTCCTCGAGGCTCAGGCCCTGGTCGTTGAGCGCCGTCGGATTGGCGTCCACCCGCACCGCCGGCAGCGAGCCGCCGCCGACGATCACCTGCCCGACCCCGGGGACCTGGGAGATCTTCTGCTGCAGGATCGACGACGCCAGGTCGTAGATGTGGGCGCGATCCACCATGTCGGAGGTGAGCGACATCAACATGATCGGCGCGTCCGCCGGGTTCACCTTGCGGTAATAGGGATTGCTCGGCAGGTTGGCGGGAAGCTGGCCGCGCGCCGCGTTGATCGCCGCCTGCACGTCGCGGCCGGCGGCGTCGATGTTGCGGCTGAGGTCGAACTGCAAGGTGACGTTGGTCGAGCCGAGCGAGCTCGTGGAGGTCATCTCGGTGATGCCGGCGATGCGCCCGAACTGGCGCTCGAGCGGCGTCGCCACCGAGGAGGCCATGGTTTCGGGGCTGGCGCCCGGCAGGCCCGCCGAGACGTTGATCGTCGGGAAGTCCACCTGCGGCAGCGGCGACACCGGCAGGAACTGGTAGGCGATGCCGCCCGCCAGCGCCACCGCCACGGTCAACAGGGTGGTGGCGATCGGCCGCTCGATGAACGGCGTCGAGAGACTCACGCGCCCTCCTCGGCCGGCCGCAGCCCGCGCGGCGGCGGCGCATCGCCCGGGCCGGTCGAGCCCGCCGGCCCCGCCGACCGGCGCGCGGCGCGCCCGGTGACCCGCCGCGCCAGGCGGTCGAAGGCCAGGTAGATCACCGGCGTGGTGAACAGCGTCAGCGCCTGGCTGAAGATCAAGCCGCCGACGATGGCGATGCCGAGCGGCCGGCGCAGCTCGGCGCCGATGCCGCTGCCCAGCGCCAGTGGGATGCCGGCCAGGAGGGCCGCCATCGTGGTCATGATGATCGGGCGGAAGCGCAGCAGCGCCGCCTGGAAGATCGCCTCCTCCGGCTCCTTGCCCTCCTTGCGCTCGGCGTCGAGCGCGAAGTCGATCATCATGATGGCGTTTTTCTCGACGATGCCGATCAGCAGGATGATGCCGATGAGCGCGATGACGCTGAAGTCGTTGCCGGTCAGCAGCAGCGCGAGCAGGGCGCCGACCCCGGCCGACGGCAGCGTCGACAGGATGGTGACCGGGTGGATGTAGCTCTCGTAGAGGACGCCGAGCAGGATGTAGACCGTGACGATCGCCGCCAGGATCAGCAGCGGCTCGTTGACCAGCGAGGCGCGGAACGACTCGGCGCTGCCCTGGAAGCTCGCTTGCACGCTGGCCGGCATCTGCAGGTCCTGCTGCGCCTTGGTCACCGCGTTCACCGCGTCGCCCAGCGCCGCGGTGGGCGCCAGGTTGAAGGAGATCGTCGCCACCGGGAACTGCCCCTGGTGGTTGACCGACAGCGGTGAGCTCACGGTCTGCAGCTGGGTGAACGAGCCGAGCGGCACCGAGCCGCCGGTTGCGGACTTGAGGAACAGGTCGCTGAGGTTGGCGGGCCGCTGCTGCAGATCGGGGCTGGCCTCGAGCACCACCCGGTACTGGTTGAGCTGCGTGAACATGGTCGAGATCTGACGCTGCCCGAAGGCGTCGTAGAGCGCGTCGTCGAGGTTCTGCGGCGTGATGCCCAGCCGCGACGCGGTGGTGCGATCGAGCACCAGGTGCGCCTGCAAGCCGGCGTTCTGCTGATCGCTGGCGACGTCGCGCAGCTCGGGCAGGGTCTGCAGCTTGGCGACGAGGCGCGGCACCCACGCCGCCAGTTCGGAGGCGTCAGCGTCCTCGAGGCTGTACTGGAACTCGGCGCGGCTCACCCGGTCCTCGACCGTGAGATCCTGCACCGGCTGCATGTACAGCGTGATGCCGGAGACGTTCGCGAGCTGGATCTGCAGGCGGCGGATCAGGTCGCTGGCGTTGATACCGCGGTCCGCGAGCGGCTTCAGGTTGATCTGGATGCGGCCGCTGTTGAGCGTGGTGTTGGTGCCGTCGATGCCGATGAACGAGGACAGGCTCTCGACCGCCGGGTCGGCGAGGATGACGCTGGCCAGCGCCTGCTGGCGGTCGGCCATGGCGGCGAAGGAGATCGACTGCGGCGCCTCCGAGACGCCGAGGATCACGCCGGTGTCCTGGACCGGGAAGAAGCCCTTGGGGATCACCACGTAGAGCAGGAACGTGAGCGCCAGGGTGGCGACGGCGACGACCAGCGTCGCCGGCTGGTGCCGCAGCACCCAGGTCAAGGTCCGGCCGTAGAAGGCGATGATGCGCTGGAAGGCGCGTTCCGAGGCCCGGTAGAAGCGGCCCTGCTCGGATTCCTGCTTGTGGCGGAGGAGCTTGGCGCACATCATCGGCGTCAGGGTCAGCGACACCACCGCCGACACCAGGATGGTCACCGACAGGGTCACCGCGA
>DATKFK010001070.1:0-11433 GCA_035544375.1 Thermoanaerobaculia bacterium | reverse complement strand
TACCCGTGACCACCACCAGGACGATCGCGCTGCGTGAATACCTGACCCCTTGCATGCACCGCACAAGGAATGACATCAATCTGAAAAGGGCGCTCATCAAGGCCTCTCCTGGGCGGACCGCGACGCCCACGGACCGCGGGGCGCCAAGGGCCGCAGCCGCGGACTCGCGGATCGCGGCTGGGCCCCTGCGGATTCAGGGGCTGCTATCATAGCACAGGCGACATCGCGTAGGCGCGAAAACGTCGCGACTCTGTGAGCGGCTTCGACGCGTGAGCAACGGTCGAGCGCTCCACGATCTCAGCGAGGCGGCGGCCGTGGATGCGTCAGCGCGGGACTTCGACAGGTTCATGAGGCTCTTGGACGGGGAGCTCGAGCCGCTCCGCTTCCAGGCCCGTGACCTGCTGCGCCGCTACGGCGAGGCTTACGCGCAGGATGCGGTCTTCATCTTGGAGAAGCTCGACCGGTTCGCGCGCCTGGACGGCGAAGATCTCGAGACGGCCTTGCGCTGCTACGCCCGCTACCTCGAGCAGGTCGTCGTCGAGCGGCGGCGCTACCATGACCGGACGGGGAGGTATGGCAAATCCGAGCCGGAGCTGGAAGCCCTGTGGAATGACCCGCCGCGCCAGCGGCTCTACCTCTACACCCTGACCCTGAGCACGGTCTTCAATCGCTCCCGTTACGAGTTGCTGCGCGACTTCCGGGAGGTGCTCGAAGAGTTCCCGCCGCGCCGCGGCGCGATCCTCGAGATCGGGGCCGGCAACTGCCTCAACGCCAGCCTGGCGAGCGCCTACGGCACGGTCGCCGCTTTCGAGAAGAACGGGTTGAGCGAGGCTTGGCGGCGACTTCTCGACCCATGCGGTAAAATCGACCTGCGCATCGATCATTATGATTTCGCGGAGCCGCCACGATATGACATGGTGGTCATGATCGAAATCCTCGAGCACGTCAAGGATCCATCGTCATGGCTGCGAGGTGCCCATAACGTGCTCAAGCAGTCGGGGCTGGCCTATGTGACCTTCGCGATCAGGATGCCGCAGGAGGATCACCTCTTCGAGTTCACCACCGTCGGCGAATGTCGCGAGATGATAAGCCGCTCCGCTTTCCACCTTTGGCACGAGCAGTGCCTGATCGACACCTACTACCCATTCGAGGAAGAAGAGCGCTGGCCGCTTGCCGACGATGAAGCGCAGGCGGTCGTCTACTGCTGCCTGGTGGGCAAGGACCGGCCGCCCATGATCGATGGCCAGTGGCGCCGCTACACCGGGAAAATCGATGGGTAGATCACGGTGCGCCGCCGCGGCCCGGGCTCGGAAGAGGCTCGATATCATCCCGGGCTGGCAGATTCGATCCATCGCCCGTGAGTCATGTAGTAGGAACGTGTAAACTGGGGAACCGGCGTCGGTGACCGGCGCAGGGGAATGGCCGTGAAACGGATGGAGCCCTACCCCGGCAGGGTTTGTGGCGACATCGCTAGGAGCCGTGATGATCGAGAACCGGCAGTTGCGAATCAAGCGTTCACAGGTGTTGGTGCCCGACGGCATTCCGGAGGCCGTGGAGAGGGCCGCGAACCACCGCGCCTTGCGCTGGTACGTGGGCCAGATCGGCGCCGACGAAGTGGTGGTCGAGGCGACGGTCGACAGCGAGGAGATCGGCGACCTCGGTGCCGGCGTCGCGAACCGGCACTTCCCGGGCAAGGCCGTCGCGGTGAGCATCATCCCCACCGGCGTCGGCTGCAGCATCGGGGGCTACGCGGGTGACGCCGCGCCGGCCTCCCGGTTGCTGGCCTCGACGGTCGACTACCTGGTCACCAACCCGAACGCGGTCAACGCCTCCGACTTCATCCAGGTGGAAGGCAATACGCTCTACACCGAGGGCTACTGCATCGACCTCTTCTGCCGGGGGCTGGTTGACCTCCATGTTCCGGTCGCCAACCGGGTCGGCGTCGTGGTCGAGCGGGCGTGCGATGCGAACCTCGACCAGGTCTTCAACGTGATCAACGCGGTGCGGGCGGTTCACGGCATCGACATCGCGCACTGCGTGGTGACCGACCGCCCCATCGGCAGCCGCTGCCGGCGCAACCAGACCGGCGGATACGTCGGCACGGTCGACCATCCGGAGATATTGACCGAAGCCTGCCGGCGTCTGCTCGAGCGTGGCGCCGAGGCCGTGGCGGTGACCACCAACGTGCAGGACCTGCCGGTCGAAGACTACGCCCGCCACTTCGCGGGACAGATCCCGAACCCCGTGGGCGGCGTCGAGGCGATCATCTCGCACCTGGTCGTGGACCGCTTCAGGGTGCCGGCAGCCCATGCGCCGATGATGACCACGCGCAACCTGCCGCTGAGCGAGGCGGTGGTGGACGCAAGGGGAGCGGGCGAGATGGCGTCGTTGAGCGGGCTCGCCTGCATCCTGGTCGGCCTGGCGCGGGCGCCCCAGATCGCGCTCCGCCCCGGCCGCCTCGTCCGGGACAGCGTCAACATCAACAACCTCCTGGCCGTGGTGGCGCCAGCGAGCTGCTTGGGAGGCATTCCCACCCTTTTCGCCGACCGCGCCCGCGTGCCGACGATCGCGGTGCGAGGCAACCGGAGCATCCTGGACGTCACGGCCGGGCGCCTCGGCTTGCGGCACGTCGTCGAGGTCGCAAATTATGCGGAGGCAGCGGGGATCCTGCTGGCACTGCGGCTGGGAATCAGCCTGGAGGCGCTGGGCCGGCCCCTCGCCACCCTGCGCCACACGGTGGCCAGCGAAAGGGAAGCGCTGCCCGACGCGGCTGGCGTCGTCGACGAAGCTGCTCTGCCGCTCGCCCTGCAGGTCGCGCAGGGGCCGTCACCGGTGAGAGTCCCCTTGGACACGGCCGGCGAGGTCGAGATCCGCTAGGCAGGTGGTGACGAGGCTGCGGACGCCTCGCGCGATCGATCCGCTGCCACCGGTCGTGGCAACGCGCGCGACCCCGGCGGAGCCGTGCGGCGCTACGGCGCTACGGCGGTTCGCGCCGGGGCGGGGCGCTCGGCGGCGCCGTTGGCGAGCCGCCCGCCTGGCGGTCCGTAAAGACGATCACCGCGGCCTCCCACGGCGCCTCGGCCGGGCCCGAGGAACCTCCGGCGTCGGCCGCGTCCGAGCCTCGCCTGCGGACGTCGAGCAGAGCGTCGCCGCCGAGCGTGCGCGCCCTTCGCTTGAGCGCCGTGATGGCGTCCCGCTCCGTCAACGACGCCGGGGCGTGGACCATGCCGAGCTGCTTGTACGGGCGGTCCACGTTGCCGGTGGTGACGACCCTGAGGAGGTCCGGACTGGGCTCCGAGCGGTCCAGGGGCGCTCCAGCCTTGGATTGCGTGACGTGATGAAGCTGGTAGGCACAGCCCGCCAGGCTCAGCACGCAAAAGACGAACGGCAAGGCGCGACCCGGCAGTCTGCCAAGAGGCATGCGCTCCTCCATGGACGATGCAGAGGAGTATGGCCCGCCGCCCGCCCGGGCGCAAGCCGATCGCCGGCTCGGACCCCGGCGCGCCACCGGGAGCGGGATGGCGGAGCAGGGCGACAGCAGACCATGATGGCCAGCGGCTGCAGGCGGCCGTGGGGCTCGTCAGCCTGGCCGCTCGGTCGGGCTCTTGGGGCCGGGTCCCGGGAGGGCTGGCGGCTCGCTGCCCGCGGCCGCGGCCGCGAGCAGCTGGTCGACGGTCGGATGGCGGTAGATGACCTGGGCCTGGTTCTGGAAGAGGCCGCCGGTGTCGGCGGTCGGACCGTAGGTCGAGAACAGCTCGTGGCCGAGGAGGCGCAGGTAGGCGGTGAGCTGGCCGCGATGGTGGGCGGTGTGAGCGATCCGGCGGACCAGGACCCAGGCGCGCGAGCGTTCGACGTCGAAAAAGCGCGTCGCCTCCTCGAACCAGGCTTCGGGCCTGGCGGCGAGCTGCAGCAGCCGGCGCTCCGAGGCGCCGGCGTACCGGCGCAGGAAGGCGAGGCGGGTTTCCTCCGGCGGCAGGGGCGGCTCGCCGAGATCGATGCCCAGCATGGTGCGCATCCAGAGGTCCTCGCCCGCGCACTGGTGGACCATGTGCTCGCGGGGCGTCCGCGCGCGCGGCTCGGGCCGGAAGGAGAGCTCGCCGTCGGCGAAGTGCGACCAGACGCTCAGCGTCTTGATGCGCTCGGTGGCGTAGGTTTCGACCAGGAAGTCGTAACGTCCCGTCCCTGTCACCCGTTCCTCCTGCCCCTCTCCTCCCCCGCTCTGCCCTGCTCCCCGCTCTGCCCCGCTCCTGCTCCGACCGCGCTCCTGTCTCGCTCCGATCCCACCCCTGCCCGCTCCTGAGCGCTCCCGCCCCGCGACTCTATCGCTGCTCGAGCACCTTGCCGAGATGGCCGGAGGTCAGGCGGTGGAGAGCCGGATGGTCGCGCAACAGCGTCTCTTCGCGGCGGGGGCCGGTCGAGACCATCGTCACCGGGGCCTCCAGCTCCTGCTCGATGAAGTCGATGTAGTCGCGGGCGGCGGGCGGCAGGTCCGCCTCTTCGAGCACGCCGGCGGTCGGCCGCTTCCACCCCTTGAAGGTGCGGAGCACCGGCTCGGCGGTTTCGAGGCCGTGGCGGTCGGGAGGCAGGTCGCGCATCACCTTGCCGCCGAGACGGTAGCCCACGCAGACCGGGATCTCGTCGAAGGCATCGAGGACGTCGAGCTTGGTCAGGGCCACGGTGTCGATGCCGTTGAGCAGCTGGGCGTAGCGGGCGACGACCGTGTCGAGCCAGCCGCAGCGCCGCGGCCGGCCGGTGACGGTGCCGAACTCGTTGCCGCGCTGGCGCAGGAAGTCGCCGCGGGCGTCCGTCAGCTCGCACGGGAAGGGACCGCCGCCGACGCGGGTGGTGTAGGCCTTGAGCACGCCGATGGCGCCGTCGATGCTGGTCGGCGGCACGCCGGTGCCGGTGCAGGCGCCGCCGGCGGTCGAGTTGGAGCTGGTGACGTACGGATAGGTGCCGTGGTCGAGGTCCAGCAGGGTCCCCTGGGCGCCCTCGAACAGCAGCGAGCGGCCGCCGGCGATCCAGGCGTTGAGCAACTGCTCGGTGTCACGCAGATGCGGCGCGAGGCGCTCGGCCCAGGCGCGGCACTGCTCGACGCCGACGTCGGCTCCCAGCGCGGCCAGCGGCTGGGCGCCGAGCGAGGCCAGCTCCATCTCGGCACGCTGCCGCAGGATCCCAAGCAGGTCCGCGAGGTCCGGCGCCGTCAGGTCGCAGGTGCGCAGGCCGTAGCGCGACGCCTTGCTGGCATAGGCGGGGCCGATGCCGCGCGAGGTGGTGCCGATGCGATTGCCGCCCCTGGCCTCCTCGCGCGCCCGGTCCAGGGCGGCGTGCAGAGGAAACAGCACGTGCGCCCGGTTGGAGACGAAGAGGCGGTCCGCGAAGTCCACCCCGGATGCCGCCAGCTGGCCCAGCTCCTCGAGGAAGGCGTCGGGCGCGATCACCATGCCGTTGCCCATGAAACAGGCCATGCCGGCGTGCAGGATGCCCGAGGGGATCAGCCGCAGCGAGAAGTGGCGGTCGCGGAACTTGACCGTGTGGCCGGCGTTGTGGCCGCCCTGGTAGCGGACGACGCCGTCGAAGGCCGGGCAGAGGAGATCGACGATCTTCCCCTTGCCCTCATCCCCCCACTGCATCCCCACGATGATGACGTTGGCCATGGAGCTCTCTTCCCGGAGGCGGTGCGCGCGAGCGGAAGACTTGTGTCCCGCTAGCCCACTCCGATTGGCGGGAGCAGGTCCCCCACCCCAAGACACATTGAGATCGCGGAGGTATCGACAGGAGAGGGCACCCCACGTCCTGCGCGCAGCCGGGGCGCGACAGTAGCAGATGGTGGGACGCTCGGCAAGAAGATGCTAGCATGGATCAGCGCGCCGGAAGGCCAGCCTTTTGCAGATCCTCCTCCGCTCCGCCAACATCGTCCTGCCGCTGGCATACCTGCTGGTGGCGGTAGCCTACGGCTTCGTCTTTTTCGCCGCCGAGGCGCGGGCGCAGCGCGCCGCGGCGCCGGCGTTGCGCGCGGTCATCCTGCTGCACCTGGCCTACCTGCTGGGCCTGGCCGCCCACTGGCGGCAGTTCCCGGCGGCCACGGAGTCGCAGGCCCTGTCGCTGGTCGCGTTCGCGGTGGCGGTGGTCTATGCGTTCGTCGAATGGCACGGCCGCGAGCGCAGCACCGGCTTCTGGCTGGTGGCCCTGGTCTTCTTCTTCCAGCTGCTGGCGTCGGTCCTGGCGCGCCCCGAGACACCCGACCGGGCGATCTTCCATGATCCGATCTTCGCCGTCCACGTGTCGCTGGCGCTGCTCGGGTACGCGGCCTTCGCGGTGGCGGCGGCCTACGCCTTCCTGTTCTTGCAGCTCTACCGCGACCTCAAGGCAGGCCGCTTCTCCACCTTCTACGGCAGGCTGCCGCCGCTGGCCGTGCTCGAGCGGATGATGCTGGTGGCCCTGATCGCCGGGTTCGTGTCGCTCACCGGCGCGGTGGTGACCGGCGCCTTCTGGGCGCAAAGGCTCTATCCGAGCGACTGGCTCCACGACCCGAAGATCCTGGCCACCGTGATCACCTGGGCCATCTACGGGCTGGCGCTGGTGCTGCGCCGGCTGCGCCGCTGGCAGGGACGCCAGACCGCCCTGGCCAGCCTGGCCGGCCTGGCCACCATCCTGTTCTCGCTGGTGGCGGTGAACCTCTTCTTCAGCGGCTTCCACGCCTTCCTGTAGATCCATGGCCGACGCACCCGACCCCGCCGCCGCGAACGGCCCGTCAGCTCCCGGCGGCCCGTCTCGCACCGCTGCCGGCGGTCCCAGCCTCCTGCTGCTTGGCATCGACTTCCACACCGTGCCGATCGAGCTGCGCGAGCGCGTGGCCCTCGGCCAGGAGGAGGCCGAGAAGACGCTGGTGCACCTGCTGGCACGCTCCGCGATCGCCGAGGCGATGCTGCTATCGACGTGCAACCGCACGGAGGTGCTGCTGCAGCCGCGCGACGAGGAGGAGGCCTACCGTGCCGCCCTCCAGCTGGTATTCCTGGCCCGGGCGCCGGAGATCGAGCGGCCCGGCCTGCTCTACGTCAAGCGCGACCACGGCGCCGCCCGCCACCTGCTCGGCGTCGCCTGCGGGCTCGAATCGATGGTGCTGGGCGAGCCCGAGATCCTTGGCCAGGTCAAGCAGGCGGCGGCCCTGGCCGAGGCCGTCGGGGCGGCCGGGCCGGTGCTGCGCCAGCTGCAGCGCAGCGCGCTGGTGGCGGGGCGGCGCGCGCGCCAGGAAACGGCGATCGCGGCCGGCGCGGTGTCGCTCGGCTACGCGGTGATCGAGCTGGCGCGCAACATCTTCCGCGACCTGGACGACTGCCGCGTGCTGCTGATCGGGGCCGGCGAGATCTCGCGGGCGGTGGCGCGCAACCTTGCCGAGCGCGGCGCCCGCCAGCTGACCGTCGCCAACCGCTCGCCCGAACGGGCCCGCCAGTTCCAGGAGCTGTTCCCGACGGCGGCGGCGCTGCCGTTTGCCGAGCGGCTCGCCGCGATCCGCGACGCCGACATGGTGATCGCCTCGACGGGCGCCGACGAACCGGTGCTGACGCGGCGGCAGCTCGCCGAGGCGATGGGCGCCCGGCCCAGCCGCGCGCTGCTCGTCGTCGACCTGGGCGTGCCGCGCAACGTCGATCCCGAGGCGGGGCGGATCGAAAACGTCTTCCTGCACTCGCTCGACTCGCTGGATCACCTGATCCAGCGCAACCTCAAGCGGCGCAAGGAGGAGATGCCGCGGGTCCACGAGATCCTCGACCAGGAGGTAGCCCACTTCTACGGCTGGTACCGCGGGATGCAGGCCGAGCCGCTGATCGCGTCGCTGCAGAAGCAGGCCGAGCGCATCCGCCGCCAGGAGCTTGCCGAGGCCCTCCACCACTTCCCCGCCGCCTCGCACGCGCACCTCGACCGCCTCACCCGCTCGCTGGTGCGCAAGATCCTGCATCACCCCAGCAACCGCCTGCGCGGTCGCGGCGGGCCGGAGCACCTGCCGCGCCTCGACCTGGTCAGGGAGCTGTTCCGCCTGGACGACGCCGATGGGTCCGCAGCCGCCGCCGCCGCCGGCGAGATCGCCGCTGCAAGCGCCGATGAGTCCCCTGAGGCCACCGCGTACCCGGAAGATCGCGCCGGGTCCGCGGCCGCGGAGCCGAACGCGAAGCCTGAAGCCGAGTAGGGCGCCGCGGCGGGTCCGAAAAATCGATCATGGGCGCCAGCGGCGGCAGCGGCAACGAAGGCGCCGGCGGCGGCAGCAGCGCCGGCGGCGCTCCGCTGCGCCTCGGCACGCGCGGCAGCGCCCTCGCCCTGGCGCAGTCCGGCCAGGTGGCGCAGGCGCTTGAGGCGGCACACCCGGGGTTGCGGGTCGAGCTGGTGCCGATCGTGACGCGGGGCGACCGGCTGGCCGGCGACCTGGCGGCCTTCGGCGGCAAGGGGCTGTTCACGGCGGAGCTCGAGCGCGGCCTGCTCGACGGCTCGCTCGACCTCGCCGTCCACAGCCTGAAGGACCTGCCGGTGGCCCTGCCGGCGGGGCTCGCCATCGCCGCCTTCCCGCGCCGCGCCGATCCGCGCGACGTGCTGGTGAGCACCCTTGCGGACAGCCTGGACGGCCTGCCGGCGGGATCGGTCGTGCTCACCGGCTCGCTGCGCCGGCGCGCACAGATCCTGCTGCGGCGCCCCGAGCTGCTGGTTGCGGGCCTGCGCGGCAACGTCGATACCCGGCTGCGCCGCTGGCGGGAGACCGGCGCCGGCGCCGTGGTGCTGGCGGGAGCGGGCCTGGCACGGCTGGGCCTCCTGCCGGCGGCGGACCTGCCGGCCCATCCGCTCGCGCCCGAGGTGATGCTGCCCGCTCCGGGACAGGGGACGCTGGCGCTCGAGGTGCGCCGCGGCGGGCGCGCCGAGGCGCTCTGCGCCGCTCTCGACGACGCCGGCACCGCGGCGACGGCGGACGCCGAGCGGCGGGTGGTGGCCGCCTTCGGCGGCGACTGCACGCTGCCGCTGGCCGCCTGGGCGCGCTGGGAGCGCCCGCTGCTGCGCCTCACCGCGCTGCTCGCCACGCCCGACGGGCGGCACGCGGCGCGCGGCGAGGCGGCCGGCGACGACCCCGAGTCGGTGGCCGCCGCCTGCATCGCGGCGCTGCTTCGCGACGGCGCCGGCGAGGTGCTGGCCCGGGTGCGGCAGGAGAGCCTGGCGTGAGCGCGGGCGCGCCGCCTGCAGGAGAGCCGTGCGCGAGCGCGCCGCTGGCCGGCGTGCGGGTGGTGGTGACGCGCGCCGGCAGCCAGGCGGCCGGTCTGGCGGCCGGTCTGGCCGCCGCCGGCGCCACGGTCGAGCCGCTGCCGCTGCTCGAGGTGGTGCCGCCCGCCGATCCGGCGCCGCTGGCGCGCGCCGCCGCGGAGCTGCCGCTCTACGATTGGGTGGTCTTCACCTCGACGAACGCGGTCCATGCCCTGCTGCCGCAGGCGCCGCCGGCCGGGCTGCCGCCCCGGTTGCGGGTCGCCGCCGTCGGCGCGGCCACGGCGGCGGCGCTGCGCGGCCTGGGCATCGAGCCGTCGCTGGTGACGGCCGCGGGACACCAGAGCGCCGGCGGCTTGCTCGCCGCCCTCCTGCAACGCCTCGACTGCGGGCAGCGCGTGCTCCTGCCCCAGGCCGGCGACGCTCTCCCCACCCTGCGGGACGGTTTGCTCGGCGCCGGCATCTCCGCCGTCTCGGTGGCCGCCTACGAAAAGCGCCTGCCGGAGGCGGCGCGGCACCGCGCCGCCCAGCTGTTCGGCGGCCGGCCCATCGGCTGGGTGACCTTCACCAGTCCAAGCATCGTCCGCCACTTCCGCACTCTTTTCGGCGGTGACTGGCCGCGCCGCCGCGCCGAGCTGCGGGCGGCGTCGCTCGGAGCGGTGACCACCGCCGAGCTGCGGCGGCACGGCGTCGAACCGGCAGCCGAGGCCGCGAACCCGACCGACGCGGAGCTGGCCGCCGCGGTGACGGCAGCCGTCGCCGCCGCGGGACACTAGGGACGCACCTGCAACCAGGCGAGGGCCGCGTCGAGAACCGGGTCGCGGTGCTCGCGGTAGACGGCGTCGAGGGTGGCCTCGGTCCACGGGATGCGGTGGTCGGGGATGACGCCGCCGCGGCCGGCGGCGTCGCCGTCGATCTGGATGCGGCCGTCGGGGCCGAGGGACTGGCCGATGGGAACGACCATCGCCAGGCCGCCGGGGAGGCGGATGAGGCGCTGGCCGATGGCGAAGAAACCGGCGGTGCCGGCGAAACCGAAGACCGCGACTCCCGGGCGTCCGCGCAGGGCGAGGGCAAATCCCTCCCCGGAGCTCGCCGTGTACCCGTCGATCAACACCGCCACCCGGCCCGGGAAATGCGGCGCCATGGGGACGACCCGGACCGTGTAGGCAGGGGCCGGCAGGAAGCGGCCGGCGGCGGGGCTGAAGACGCCGGGGATCTCGTAGACGCTCGCCGCCTCGACGAGGCAGCCGACGGCGCGCGGGACCATGACGTCGAGGCCGCCGCCGTTGCCGCGGACGTCCAGGACGATGCCGGCGGCACGGCGGTCGAGGAAGCTCGAGACGGCGCTCCGCACCTGGCCCCTTGGATCGACCTGGCGCAGCGTCGGCAGCTCGTACTTGATCCGGATGTAGCCGGCCCCCGCGGCCAGCCAGCGCCATTCGACGGCGCCCCCGGCGAAGGCCTCGCGGAGGTTGTAGGCGATCGGCCCGTCCTCGGGCGGTTCCTCCGGGGCCGCCCCGGGCGCCTTGTGCTGCGCTGCCGGCCGCGGCGCGGCCGCCGTCAGGCGCAGGGTCGTAAGCGTCCGGGTCGGCGCGGCCATGCGGCCCGTCCCCGGGGTCGAGCCGCCGGCGGCGGACGCACCGGCGGCGCGAGGCCGATAGGCGACCGCGGCGATGGCGCCGACCGGGGCCCGCACCAGGAACCGCAGCTGCTCGGCCCGGCGCGCCTCCGCCGTCGATGGCGGCCAGGCCGCCCACAGCACCGGCGCCGCCGCCAGCGCCTCGCCGGCGGGCTTGCCGTTCCAGGTCAGGATCTCCGCGCCGTAGGGCATCCCCGCCCGCGCGGCGGCGCCGCCCGGCGAGACCGCGGCCGCCACCACCCGGCCGTCGGCGAGCTGCGCCAGGCGCAGGCCGAAGTCGCCGCCGGTTACCCGGCCGGCCAGGCCATGGTCGCCGCCGGCGAGCCCGACGTGGCCGTCGGCGAGGCTCCAGGCGAATTCCCGCAAGGCCACGTAATACGCCGCGGCGTCGCGGCGTGCCGCGGCGGCGGCGATGCGCGGCGCGGTGGCGGCGCAGCGCGCCCGCCAGTCGATGCCCTTCCAGGCGGTGAAGGGATAGCGGGCGGCGAGGTCGGCGCAGAGGGCCGCGAAGGCGTCGGGCCAGCTGCGGGCCGAGAGGTCGAGAGCGCGCGCCTGGC
>DATKFK010001069.1:0-3919 GCA_035544375.1 Thermoanaerobaculia bacterium | reverse complement strand
AAGACCACCCGCGTGACCTGGCGGGCGAGGGAGCTGATGTCGTGCGTCACCACGACCACCGGGATGCGCGCGTTGAGCTCGGAGAGGACGTCCGCGAGCACCTCCCGCGACTCCGGATCGACCGAGGAGGTGGGCTCGTCGAGCAGCAGGATCTCGGGGTCGCCGGCCAGGGCCCGGGCGATCAACACGCGCTGCACCTCGCCGCCCGAGAGCTCGCCGATCGGCAGCCGGGCCAGCGCGGACAGGCGCAGGATCGCGAGCGCCTGCGCCGCGCGCCGGCGGTCGTCGCGCCGGTACGGCAGGAACAGCCCGCTCGTTCCCAGCCGCCCCATCAGCACCAGGCTCTCGACGCGCAGCGGAAAGTCGCGGTCGAAGCTCGAGAACTGCGGCACGTAGCCGATGGCGCCGCGGCGCCGCGACAGGCGCCGCACCACCTCGCCCCGCCACGGCGGGAAAAAGCCCAGCATGAGCTTGAGCAGGGTCGTCTTGCCGCCGCCGTTCGGTCCCACCAGGGCCAGGAAGTCGCGCTTGCCAATGGCGAGATCGACGTTTTCGACCACGGCCTCGCGGCGGTAGCCGAAGGTCACGCCGCGGATCTCGATCATGGGTGGCGACTCGCCACTGCCGCCTTGGTCGGGTTTCTCGGGTCTGTCGGGCTTGTCGGCCCTTTCGGCCATCGCGGTCCTTGCGGCCATTGCCGTGCTCTCGGCCATGTCAGCTGTGGCCGGCGGTGTCGGCGCCATGGGTGACGTCGGCGCCCTGGGCGCCCTGGGCGATCTGGGCGAGCGCGGCGGCGAGGCGCCACATCTCGGCGAGCCAGTCCCGCGCCATGTAATCCACGGCCAGGACCTTGCCGCCGATCGAGCTCGCCAGCGCCTCGGTCTGCTTGCGCGGCAGGCCGACCGGCACCAGCACCAGCCGGACGCCGTCGCGGCGGGCGGCGGCGGCGAGGGCCACCAGGCTGGCGGCGCCGGGTTCCTTGCCGCCGGCCTCGACCGGCAGCTGGTCGAAGCCATACTGGTGCGCGAGGTATCCCCATGCTGGATGGTACGAGATGAAGCGGACGGGCCGGGGTCCGGCCGCCACCCGGCGAAAGGCGGCGTCGAGGGCCGCGAGGTCGCGCTCGAAGGCGGCGAGCCCGGTGCGATAGGCCTCGCGCCGGGATGGATCCACCGCCTCCAGGCCCGAGGCGATGTTGCGGGCCGCGATGGCGACCGGCCCTGGCGCGTTCCAGAAGTGCGGATCGGTCGTGCGGCTCGCGGCCGGTGCGTCACCCATCGGGATCAGCTGGACGCCGCGCGACATCGAGACCACGCGGATTTCTGGATGGTCGGCGAGCAGCGGCAGCAGGCCGTGGGTCTCGAGCGGGAAGGCGGGATGTCCGACCGCCACGTACAGACGGGCCTGCAGCAGGTCGGCGAGCTGGCGCGGCGAGGGCGTATAGGTCTCTTCTTCGACGCCAGGCGGGACCATCACCTCGACCTGCATCTTCGCGCCGCCGATGCGCTGGACCCAGTAGGCGGCGGGTGCGATGCTGACGGCAACCCGCGGCGGCGGCGGCCGCGGGGGCTCGGCGCCGGCAGCCGGCAACGCCGGCGGCGCCAGCAGCGCGGGCAACGCCGCCAAGGCCAGCAGCGCCAGTGGGAGCCTCATGGACATGTTCTGATTGGCATTGCCTCAGGCCGCCGCCGCCGGCTCAGAACATGTATCGGACACGGCCCGCGATGATGCGGGGCGGGATGACGTGGGTGCCGCCGAACGTCGACATGAAATTGTAGAGGCCCTGCTTGTCGAAGGCGTTGAGCACGTCGAGCTGGAGCTCGAACGGCAGGCCGTACTGCGCCAGGCGGGTGCCGACCGAGAAGTCCCACACCATGCGCGACTTGACGCGCGTCGGGTTGGTGTTGAAGTTGATATAGGGCTCGGCGTAAGCGGTGTCCGGGCCGCCGGCGAGAACGTCCGCCGGGCTGTTGGCATGGGTCACCAGGCCCGAGTCGTAGCGCTGCGTCACGCCGGTCCAGAAGCCGCTCCTGGGGATGTCCCAGAAGATGCCGAGCTGCTCCTGCAACTTCTGGTCGTGATCGATCAGGAAGGGCCCCTGGTTGAGATCGAGCGGCGAGGCGTTGATGAACAGGCCGCCGACCAGGGGCGGATCGTAGAGCGCGTGCACGTGGCCGAGCGACAGGTAGGTGCGCAGGCCGTCGTAGGGTCCGCCGTCGACGCGCACGTTCCAACCGGAGAGGTCGCCGCCCTTGAAGTTGAGCGGGAAGACGATGCCGGTGTTGAAGAACTGGTCCTGGTCGGCGGTGTACTGGACCTGGCGCTTCCAGTAGGAGACGTCGACCCGTAGCTTGCTGCCGATACCCTGCTGGACGCCGGCGTTGATGGCATTGTGGTGCTCGGTGCGGTTGAACAGGTGTCCAAAGCCGGCGAGCGCCGACTGCTGCACCTCGGGCGGCGACAGCGAGGATGCCTGGGCGGAGGAGGAAAGCAGGATGTTCTCGTACTCCGGGGTGATGAACATCTTGTCGTAGGAGGCGCGGATGACCGTGGCGGTCTGCGGGATGTAGTAGGCGGCGCCGACGCGCGGCGCGAGCTGGCTCTCGGTGAGGAACAGGTGGTTGTTGTCGTAGCGCAGGCCGGCGTTGATCGTCAGGTTGTGCCATTTCACCGTGTCCTGCGCATAGCCTGCTACGTAGCGGCCGGTGCGGCTGCCGTCGAAGACGAACGGCGAGCCGCCGCGGGTGCCGTCGTATGGCGCCAGGTTGGGGTTGTAGCCGGGCTGCGTCGGGTCGTTCAGGGTGGGATCGGTGATCAGGAAGCTGAAGTGCTCGGTGATGGGGAAGCGCTTGGCCTGAATGCCGACCTTGATCTCGTTGTCGCCGATGTTCTGGGACACCGAGGCGTTGAGTCCCTGGTTGTCCAGCTGGCGGTTCTGCGTCGCGATCACCGGCGTGTCGTTGGGCGATGCCAGCAGCTGCAGGCGGTTGTCGCGCGCGTAGACCTGCCCCTCGGCGACCGTGTCGCCGCCGAAGACGTGCAGATAACCGCCGTTCAAGTTCCAGTCGCGAGAATGGACGCGTTCGTCCTGGCCGGCAGCCTCCTGCGACGGCAGGTTGGTGACGTCGCGCTCGGTGCGGCCGCCGTTGGCGGTGAAGCGCAAGGAGTCCTGACCCTGGCCGGGCAGCAGGTCGTAGCGAAAGAAGCCGCGCAGCGTATCGCCGTTGTTGTGGAAGTTGTCGAAGGTCACCGGGTCCAGGAAGCGGTCAGATTTCGATCCGTCGACGTTCAGAAAGGCGCCGGTCTGCTTGCCGCCATAGCCGACCCCCAGGTCCCCTTCATAGGTGGAGAAGCTGCCGGCGCCGGCAGTGGCGTCGCCGCGCCACCCGTTCTGGCCCAGCGCCGAGCGGGTGGTCAGGTTGATGACTCCGTAGGCTTTCTCGCCGTACTCGGCTGGCACGCCGCCGGTGACGATCTCGATCCCCTGGGCGATCGCCGGGTTGAGGGAGTTCGAGAAGGTGATGCCCACCTGGTCGCCGATCGACTGGCCGTCGATGACCAGCAGCTGCTGCGAGTGGCCGCCCTGGAAGTGGTAACGGCCGTTCTCGTCCTTGCTGAAGCCCGGCGCCGAGGTGACGATGGCCTCGAAGGCGCGCGAGGCGACGGCGGCGGGGAAGCGCTGGATGAGGGACTTGTCGATGTCGATATGGGTGGTGGACTCGTCGGTCTCGAGCGCCACGTTCTCCTTTTCCGCGGTCACGGTGGTGGTATCGGAGAACGACGCCGACAGGTGAAGATCGCGGACCACCGGCACGCTGCCGCGCACGTCGACGTCGACGTGGGTCTCCTTGAATCCCTCGAGGTTGGCGCGCAGGTGGTAGGGGTTGTTGGGGACGTTGTACAGGATGTAGGTGCCGTC
>DATKFK010001068.1:0-4992 GCA_035544375.1 Thermoanaerobaculia bacterium | reverse complement strand
TTGCGCTCCCGGGCGCGGCGGCCGGGAGACGATGCCGGCGTTTCCCGGCCGCCGTCTCGCGCCGCGCCCGCGGGCGGCGCCGGCCGCGCCGGCAGCACCTTGGAGAGGTAGCTGCCGGTGAAGCTGTGCGGTGCCGCCGCCACCCGTTCGGGCGTGCCGACCGCCAGCAGCTCGCCGCCCTTGGCGCCACCCTCCGGCCCCAGGTCGATGACCCAGTCGGCGGTCTTGATGACGTCGAGGTTGTGCTCGATGACGATCACGGTGTTGCCCAGCTCGACCAGCCGGTGGAGCAGCGCCAGGAGCTTGCCGACGTCGTCGAAGTGAAGCCCGGTGGTGGGCTCGTCGAGCAGGTAGAGCGTGCGGCCCGTCGAGCGCTTGCACAGCTCGCGCGCCAGCTTGACCCGCTGCGCCTCGCCGCCCGAGAGCGTGGTCGCCGACTGGCCCAGCCGGATGTAGCCGAGGCCGACCTCGCACAGGGTGGCGAGGATGCGCTCGATGGCCGGGATGTTGCGGAACATCTCGTGCGCCTGCTCGACCGGCAGGTCCAGGATCTCGGCGATGTTCAACCCCTTGTAGCGCACCGCCAGGGTCTCGCGGTCATAGCGCTTGCCGCCGCAGACCTCGCAGGTGACGTAGATGTCGGGCAGGAAGTGCATCTCGATCTTGATCTGGCCGTCGCCCTTGCAGGCCTCGCACCGCCCACCCGGCACGTTGAAGCTGAAACGCCCCGGCTGGTAGCCGCGCATGCGCGCCTCGGGAGTCATCGCCATCAGGTTGCGGATCGGGTTGAAGACGTTGGTGTAGGTCGCCGGGTTCGAGCGCGGGGTGCGGCCGATCGGGCTCTGATCGATGGCGATCACCTTGTCGAGCTGCTCGAGGCCGAGGATGCGGGCGTGCTCGCCCGGGCGGTCGCCGGCGCGGTAGAAGTGGCGCGCCAGGGCCTTGTACAGGATGTCGTTGACCAGGGTGCTCTTGCCCGAGCCGGAGACGCCGGTGACCACGGTGAGGACGCCGAGCGGAAACGCGACGTCGAGGTTCTTGAGGTTGTTCTGCCGCGCCCCCTCGATCACCAGCGGCTTGCCGCGGCCCTTGCGGCGGGTCGCCGGCACCGCCACCTGCAGCTCGCGCCGCAGGTACTTGCCGGTGAGCGAGGCCGGGGCGGCGGTGACGTCCGCGGCGGTGCCCTGGGCCACCAGCTCGCCGCCGTGCACGCCGGCGCCCGGCCCCAGATCGATCACCCAGTCGGCGGCGCGGATGGTTTCCTCGTCGTGCTCGACGACCAGCACCGAGTTGCCGAGGTCGCGCATGCCCTTGAGCGTCGCCAGCAGGCGGGCGTTGTCGCGCTGGTGCAGCCCGATCGAGGGCTCGTCGAGCACGTAGAGCACGCCCATCAGCTTGCTGCCGATCTGGGTGGCGAGCCGGATGCGCTGGCTCTCGCCTCCCGACAGGGTGGCCGAGGAGCGGTCGAGGGTGAGGTAGCCGACCCCGACGTCGTCGAGGAAGCTCAGGCGGTCGCCGATCTCCTGGACCACCTTGTCGGCGATCGCCCGCTCGCGCCGGTCGAGGTCGAGCCGCGTCATCCAGGCGCGCAGGGCTTCGACCGAGAGGCGCGACAGCTGGTCGATCGAGAAGCCCGCCAGCTTGACCGCCAGCGCCTCGGGGCGCAGGCGGCGCCCGCCGCAGGCCGGGCAGATGCGCACCGACATGTACTTCTCGATCTCGGTGCGGATGGCGATCGAGTCGGACTCCTTGTAGCGCCGGTCGAGCATCGGCACCACGCCCTCGAACTTGCCGGTCCACTTGTAGCTCGACTTCTTGCCGTCCAGCTTGAAGGTGATCTCCTGGTCGCCGCTGCCGTACAGGATGACGTCGCGGGCGGCCGCCGGCAGGCGCCGCCAGGGCGTGGTGAGGGCGAAGTCCATCGACTTGGCGAGGGTCGCCACCATCTTCATCCGCCAGGACTTGGAACCCTCGGGCCAGGGCGCGATGGCGCCGGCGTCGATCGAGCGGTCGGGATCGGGGACGATCTTTTCCGGATCGACGCCCATCAGGGTGCCGAGGCCGGAGCAGGTCTGGCAGGCGCCGTAGGGGCTGTTGAAGGAGAACAGGCGCGGGGTGATCTCGGTCAGTCCCGTGCCGCATTCGGCGCAGGAGTAGTTCTGCGACAGGGTCTCCTCGGCGGCGCCCTCGGGAGCGAGCACCACCAGGCCGCCCGCCACCCGCAGGGCGGTCTCGATGGAGTCGGCGAGGCGCTTCTCGATGCCGGGCTTGACGACCAGGCGATCGACGACGATGTCGATGCTGTGCTTCTTCTGCTTGTCGAGGTTGGGCAACTCTCCAGATAGCTCGGTCAACACGCCGTCGACGCGGGCGCGCTGGAAGCCCTCGCGGGACATCTGCGCCAGCTGCTTGCGGTACTCGCCTTTCTTGCCGCGCACGTAGGGCGCGTAGAGCACCAGGCGGCTGGCGGGGGGCAGCTCCATCACCCGGTCCACCATCTGCTGCACCGTCTGCGGGCGGATGCGCTGGCCGCAGCTCGGGCAGTGGGGCACGCCGATGCTGGCGTAGAGCAGCCGCATGTAGTCGTGGATCTCGGTGACCGTCCCGACCGTCGAGCGCGGGTTCTTCGAGACCGACTTCTGCTCGATCGAGATGGCCGGCGACAGGCCCTCGATCGAGTCCACGTCCGGCTTCTCCATCTGCTGCAGGAACTGGCGGGCGTAGGACGACAGCGACTCGACGTAGCGGCGCTGGCCTTCGGCGAACAGCGTGTCGAAGGCGAGGGAGGACTTGCCGGACCCCGAGACGCCGGTGATGACCACCAGGCGGTTCCTGGGGATCTCCAGGTTGAGGTTCTTGAGGTTGTGCTCGCGTGCGCCGCGGACCGAGATGACGTCCATGAAGTCGCTCACTCTACCAGAGCCAATTGCTGGAGCCGAAGGAGCCGAACCCTGTTTCCAGGGACGGCGCGGGAACAGGGTGCCAGGTCCGGGCGCCTGCGGTCAGAACCCTCCGCGCCGGCGGAAACTTCCCGGACGCCTCCGAGGGGTGACCCCACGGCCGGGCCGGGGAGGCAACCCCCAGGACCGCGACGCAAGGGGGCCGAGGGGATCTTGCCGAGGTCGAGGGTTCTTGCCTTGCCCCCTTTGAGTCGCGGTCCAGGGGGCTGCCTCTCCGGCCCTCCGTTCCCCTTCTTCGGCCATCATTTCTCTTCGGCCACCGGCCCCCTTTCCGTCGATTTCTTATCGCGGCATAGGACGACCGTTGCCGTGGGCGCCTGCGAGGGGTGACCGCGCGGCCCTCCGTTCCCCTTTTCCGGCCATCATTTCTCTTCGGCCCATCGTCTCCTTGGCTGATGCTGGAGTCGTGCTGTCGCGCCACTGCCTCATGAAGCGATATGCTTTGCCAGCATGATAGATTGGATGCGGCTTGCGAAGGAGATTGGCGATGAAGGCGATGGCGCGGAATGGCTACGGTTGGTTGGCGGCTGGTTTCGTCCTGGCTCTCTGTCTATCGGCCGTGCCGGCGCTGGCTGCGGGTCCGGCCCAGATCCGGCTCAGCGAGCGTCTGGGGCTGAAGTCGATGGTCCCGCAGTCCGGGCCTGACTGCACGGGCGGGATCATCTACGACGACGGCAGCTTCGAGGACGCGACCGCCGTGCCGGTCGCCAACGGCATCCAGGTCATGAGCTTCGACCTGCCGGCCAACGCCACCGGCGTGCAGCAGGTCTGCGTGGCGCTGACGCGGCTGTCCAACTCCGCTTCGCCGGACCTCGCGTTCAACGTCGTGTTCTACGCCGCAGACGGTCCGTCGGGCCTCCCAGGCACGATGCTCGCCAGCGTGCCGGGGACGGCGACGGCGGTGCCAATCACCAACGGCGCGACGGTCAACACCCAGTTCTACGCCGTCAGCATCGGCTCGGCGTTGACGCTGCCGGCGGCGCGGACGATCTACGCTGGTCTCGAGTTCGACGGCACCCAGGGTTTCTTCGTCGCCATCGACGGCAGCGCCGCCACCCCGGTGCGCCCCGCGTACGTCAGCAAGGACGGCGGCATCAGCTGGTTGGCCGAGTCGAGCGTGGACACCAACCCCATGAACCCCTACCACGCCTTCGGCATCCGCGTCGATCCAATCCTGGCTCAGACCAATTGCGTCCCCACCACCACGGCGCTCTGCCTGCAAGGCAGCCGGTTCAAGGTCGAGGCCACCTTCCAAGCACCCGACGGCACCGCCGGCTCGGCCCAGACCGTGCAGCTGACCCCGGACACCGGCTATCTGTGGTTTTTCGCCGCCTCGAACGTCGAAGCCGTGGTGAAGGTCCTGGCCGGCTGCGCCCTGAACCAGCACTTCTGGGTCTTCGCCGGCGGCCTCACCAACGTGCAGACCGTGATCAAGGTGACCGACACCCAGACCGGCGCCGTCAAGACCTACACCAACCCCCAGGATAAGCCCTTCCAGCCCGTGCAGGACACCAGCGCCCTATCCTGTCCGTGAGCCGCCGTCCCACTTGTGTGCGACGGTTTCGGCTGCCAAAACCCGTACGCCGCAACACCCTGGCGAGGGCACCTCGCCTGGGTGAGCTGGGCCATCTGCGAGGCGCGGGGGCCCACGACGTTGGAGTCAGACCGTATGATCTTGGTTCAATCTGTGCGAGAAAAAAGACTCCAGATGTGACGCGAACCAAGAACGCGCATCCGTTTCGTGTTCCCACCGAAAGACATCAGGATTGTGTATCCGGCCATCTGCTTGGATTGCGAACGCAAATTGGTCACCACCACCATCGTCGCCAAAGAACAGCAAGTGATCGAAAGGCATATAAAGGTCGCGGAAACTCTCCGTCCGACGGAACTCTTGATTCCGGCGCTGGATGTCAGCCAGCGGCCACACTACGCTCGAACCGTTGTCCGCAGTGACGCCATCAGATTCCAGCAGTAATTCACGCAGAGCCTGCGGCAGACGAACGCCAAGCTTCTGCTCCACCGCGGCAATCGC
>DATKFK010001067.1:0-10172 GCA_035544375.1 Thermoanaerobaculia bacterium | reverse complement strand
CAGACCACCTGCGCGCCGCCTTCTTCCGCATCTGCGGCCCGCTGGTGCCGCTCGGCCTGCTGGCCATGGCGGCGCTGTTCAGCCGTGATCGATCACGGCCATCACGATGTGGTCCTGCGCCTGGTGCGCCTGGCCGAGGTCGCGGGAGCGGTTGAGCAGGATCGAGAAGGCGTAGATCTTGCCGGAGAGGGCCCGGGCATAGCCGGAGAGCGAGATCGAGTTCCCGGGGCCCGACAGGCCGCCGCCGGAGGAGGTGCTGAACTGCACCTGGACCTCGAAGCGCTGATCGCCCGGCTGATCGTCGATGCACAGCGTCGTGGCGCTGGGGATGCACTGGACGCTGGGTCCCGGCGAGAGGTACTGGCTGATGCTGGAATAGGTGTCGGCGAACGCGCCGTCGATCTCCGAGTAGCCGGCGGTGTTGCAACCGTCCGGTACCGGGGGCGAGTAGCAGAACCCGAAGAGCTGGCCGACGGCGTAGCCTCCCGCGATGTAGCCGACCGACCCCGAGCTGCCGCCGTAGATACCGCCCTGTCCCAGGTCCGAGTAGATGAACTTCGAGAGATCGCTCAGGGGCCGCCCGCCGCTGTCGCCGCATTGGAAGGTGGGTGGATCGTTGTCCACCTGCGACTGCGAGTAGGTCTGCGGGTACTGGACGTTGCCGGCGACCGGATACGAGACCCTGCTCACCAGGTCGTCGTCGGAGACCGGGGCGGTGGTCCAGCCGAGCAGCGCGCGGCCGGTCGGGATGCTGTTGAGCTGCACGAACGTGAAATCAGAATCGAGCGAGGTGGCGAGCAGCCTGGCGCCGTTGCTCCTCGGCAGCGAGCTGAGATCGATGTTGCCGGGAAAGGAGTCGCCGCAGAACGCCGTCTGGAAATCCCAGAATGCCTCGAGACTGGAAGCTTCCCCCTGGGTCGAGAAGCAGTGATTGGCGGTGAGCAGGTAGGGGGGCGCGGGTGACGCCTTCGGGTTGAGGAGGTTCCCGGAGCAGACGTAGTCGCCGCCGTTCATGACGAACTGCAGGTGTGCCGACGAAGCCTGCGCGATGGCGACGTCGCCGTCGCTCGAACAGTTGGCGTCGATCAGGCAGCCGCCGGCATCGGGCTTGGCGCCGCCCGGGCGGAGGCCGCCCTCGCCGGAGGGAACCTCCGCGAGGTCGCGAATCGACCAGCGAGCCTCGCCGGTGGCCTTTGAGGGGACGTCGAGCGCCAGCGCGATCGTCTCGCCGCCGACGCTCGGCGTCCACAGCTCGTGCGAGTAGTCCATCAACTCGAGGCCGAAGGAGCGCGGCGCCTCCTGCGCTCCCCATACCCAGAGGCGCGTGCCCGCGGGCAGCTCGACGCCGGCCAGGTGCAGGCGGATCCGCCCCGCGCCCGGCACGCGGACCCGGGTCCCCCACGTCCAGGCGCCGGTGTCCGAGCCGGCGAAGACGCCGAGGCCGTCGGCGGTCGCTCCCGGGGGCACCCGCTGCGCCAGGGAGACCCGCACCACGATCGGCTCGGGCAGCCGGCGGTTGATGCCGACCTGCCGCGGCTCTTTGCCTTGCGAGTTGTGGCGGGACATGGCGTCGAGCTCGTCGACCGCGCCCTCCTCGGCCCGCCGCAGGGCGACCGGCGCGAAGGAGCCCATGGCAGCGAGCAGCGGCTTGGGAACCGCGTGCGCGGACGCCTGCTCGCCCACCGAGCCGACGGGAAAGCGCGGCCCCTGCTGCTCGGCGCCGAGCGACGGAGCGAAAACGGCGAGCATGACCATTGGAAGACATCGATGGAGCTGACGCATTGTCAGGTGCATTTGGCTAGCCTCCTCGCGGGATGGGAGTGGGAGCTGCGCGCTGATCTCGGTGCCGCGTGTCCAGGAAGTTAGCTCATGCTATCCAGATAAACAACAGCGATATATAGATATGTGGAAGGGCGCGATCCCCTGCCGGGCGGTCCGGGCCGGATCGTCGCTGCCGCCCAGGAGGCGCGAGCGGCCGCGGCGGCGGCCTCACCCCAACGGCCACAACCCCGGCGGCGGCCTCACCTCAGCGGCCACAGCCGCGGCACCAGCAGCATCAGCACCACCAGCAGCAGCAGCGAGAGCGGAGCGCCGGCGACGAGGAAGTCGCGGAAGCGGTACTTGCCGGGGCCGTAGACCAGCAGGCAGGAGGGCTCGAAGGGGGTGATGTAGGAGATCGAGGCGGCCAGCGCCACCAGGATGCCGAAGGTGCGGGGCTCGACGTGCAGGCGGACGGCGGTGGAGAGGGCCACCGGCAGCACCACCAGGGCGGCGGCGGCGTTGGACATGGGCTGGCTCAGCACCATGGTGAGCACCGCGAACCCGAGCATGATGTAGGGCACGCCGAGCGGCGCTCCCCAGCGGACGATCAGGTCCGCCAGGTACGCGGCGGCCCCGGAGCTCTTCATCGCCGCGCCGAAGGAGGTCATGCCGGCGATCAGGATGATCAGCCGCCAGTGGATGTGCTTGTAGGCCTCCTCGGCGCTGATCAGCTTGAGCAGGATGGCCGCCAGCGCGGCGAGCAGGAAGGCGATGGCAAGCGGCACGGCGCCGATGCCGGCGGCGCCGACCGCCAGCGCGAACAGGCCGATCGCCAGCAGGCGCTGGCGGCGGTTCGCCTCGTAATGCTCGGTCTGTTCGAGCACCCAGACGTCGAGGCTCCCCCCGAGGTCGGCGAAGCGCTCGGCATCGCCCTGCAGCAGGAGCACGTCGCCGACGTGCAGGGAGAGGCTGCCGATCTTGGTCGGAAAGGCGTGGCCGCGCCGGTGCACGGCGATCACCGTCAGCCCGTAGCGCTGGCGGAAGTCCAGCTCGCGGAGGGTCCTGCCGATGAGCAGCGACTGCGGCATGATGATCGCCTCGGCGATCTTGATCGTGCCGCCGACCAGGTCCTGATCGCCGAGCCGCAGGTCGGGGACGATCTCCATCCCCGCGGTTTTCTTCACCTCGAGCAGCGCCTCGCGGCTGGCCTTGACGATCAGCAGGTCCCCTTCCTCCACGGTCACTCCCGGCCCCGGGTAGAGCGTCCGGTCGCCGCGGTGGATCGCCAGCACGGTGAGGCCCAAGGCCGACGGGCGCAGGTCGCGGATGGTGCGGCCGGCGAGGGGCGAGCCGCCGGTGATCACGACCTCCGAGAGGTACTCGCGGACGTTGTAGCTGTCGGTCAGGCTGCCTTCCGCCCGCCGCGGCAGGAGCCGCGCGCCGACCAGGACCATGTACAGGATGCCGGTGCCGACGACGGCCATGCCGACGGGCAGGAACTCGAACAAGCCGATCGGCCGCAGGCCGGCGCTCGCCATGTAGCCGCTCGCCGCGATCGTCGTCGAGGAGGCGAGCAGGGTGCAGGTGCCGCCCATCATCGAGGCGAAGGCGAAGGGGATGAGGATCTGGCTGGGGTTGAGGCGGCTCTTCTTGCACAGCCCGAGCACTGCCGGCAGGAAGACCGCGGTGGTGGTGGTGTTGTGGATGAAGGCGGCGATGAATGCGGTGGCCGGCATCAGCAGCAGCAGGACCCGGGTGCGGCTGGTCCCGGCGAGGCGCGAGATCGCGGCGCCGAAGTTCTCCATCACGCCGGTCTTGATCAGCGCGCCCGAGAGAACGAACAGGGCGGCGAGCACGATCACGATGTCGCTCGAAAAGCCGGCGAAGGCTTCGCGGACCGGCAGCAGTCCGAGCAGCACCAGCGCGCAGAGCAGCAGCAGGGTCGTGATGTCGACCGAGATGGTCTCGAGCGAGAAGCAGACCACCACGGCGACCAGCAGCGCCAGGACCAGGAAGATGGGCAGCGTCATGACGCCGGCCGCCGGTGAGACGTAACTGTTGGCCGGAGCGAAGGGGAGGGGGTGGCGGTGGGAGTCAGGTCCACAGCAGGCGCGCCGCGTTGTCGCCCAGGATGCCGGCCTGCTCGAGCTCGGAGACCCGCATGCCGCGGATCGCCCGCAGCATCGCCGGGATGCTGCCGATCTGGTGCGGGTAGTCGCTGCCCGCCAGGAGGTGATCGGCGCCCGCGAAGCCGGCGGCGAGCTGCAGGGCGCCGGGGTCGAAGTTCACGGTGTCGAAGTAGAAGCGCTTGAGGACCTCGCTGGGCGGCCGGGTGAGGTGCTCGCGGCAGTCGCGGAAGGCGTGATAGCCGCGATCGAGCCGCTCCGCCAGGTACGGTATGGCGCCGCCCAGGTGGCCGAGCACCCAGCGGATGCGCGGGAACCTCTCGGCGACGCCGCTGAACACCAGCTTGCCCGCGGCGAGCGTGGTGTCGAACAGAAAGCCCACCAGCGGCATCAGCCAGTACTCGGTCATCGCCTCGACGCCGACGGGATTGGTGGGATGGATGTGGAGCACCGCGCCGAGTCCGTCCGCGGCCTCGTACAGCGGCCAGAAGCGGGCGTCGGCGAGCGCCACGCCGTTGACGTTGCTGAACAGCATCGCGCCGGGGAAGCCGAGCTGGGTGCAGGCGCGCTCGAGCTCGCGCACCGCCGCGGGAGGGTCGTTGAGCGGCAGCGTGGCGAGCGCGGCGAAACGTCCCCGCTTGTCCTCGACGACCGCGGCGAAGGCGTCGTTGACCAGGCTGGCCAGGCGTGCCGCCGTCGCCTTCGCCTCCACGTGGGTGCCGGGAGTCGTCAGGCTCAGGACCTGGGTGTCCACCCCCAGCTCCTGCAGCACCTCCTCGCGGTAGTCGATGTCGCGATGACCGCGCACGGCGATGTTGTAGTCGCCGGGGTAGTGCAGCCATGGATTGCCGTCGGCGTCCACCGTCACCCGGACGTTGGTGTCGCCGGTCCGCAGCGCGTCGAGATAGACCGGCGGATAGTAGTGATTGTGGAAATCGATCACGGCCATGTTTCGGGCGCTCCCTGGCGTACCGGCGTGGCCGGCAGGCCGTCCGGGACCAGATGCCGCGAGAGCCTATCGCGTTTCCGGCGCGGCCGCCCGCGGCGTCGCCTCCGCGGCGGCTGCCGGGGCCTCGCGGGCGGCCGGATCGACCATGTAGGCGAGGCACCAGAAGTAGCGCAGCTCGACGACCGAGCGCTTGCCGGCGCCGGCGGCCGCGGCGGCGGCCTGAAGCTCCGCGGCGGTGGGAAAGTTCTTGAGCACCTCGCGCTCGCTGCCGTCGTCCAGGCGCCGCCGCTGGTAGGTGTTGCCGGCAGCGTCGCGGCGGCCGATCGGCAGGCTGCTGCCAGGCACGTAGCGATTGTCGAACAACACCACCCGCGAGCCCGGCTCGAGCCGCCGCCCCACCTGGGCCAGGAAGCCAGGCAGCCGCTGGCGCGGCACGTGGGACCACCAGAAGCCGGCGAGCGCCGCGTCGAAGCGGCCCGGAACCGCCGCGAGCGCGTAGGCGTCGGCAATCGCGAAGGCGACCCGTCCCGGGGGGTAGGTCTTGCCGCGGGCGAGCGCCAACGCCTCCGCGGCGGCGTCGGTCGCCAGCCAGGAGCGCGCCCGCGGCACGAGCCGCTGCGTCCAGTAGCCGGTGCCGCAGGCGACCTCGAGCACGTCGCGCCCGGCGACCAGGGCGCCGAGCAAGGTGGCCAGCTCGCCGAGGTCGCGCTGCCGCTCCGGCCGCTCGTAGATGCGCTCGTACTCCGGTGCGCGCCGGTCGTAGTACTCGATCAGCTTGGGATCGCGCATGTCGGCAACCGGGAGCGTGCCGCGCGGGGGCAGGCGTCAGGTGGTCCGGCCGGCTAGCTTAACCGATCGGGCGCCGCGGTGGCGGCGGGGGGGGCGATGGCCGCCTCGACCGGCCCGGGGCAGCGAGGAGGCCGGCCCGGCTGGCTGGCCGGATACAATGAGCGGTGACATGACGATGCCAACGGAGCCGTTGCGCGGGGAGCAGCTGCCGCCGCGGCCGGCTGCCGAAGAGCTGCGGCCGGCTGTGGTAGAGCCGCGGGCGGCTGCCGGAGGGTCGATGCCTGGCAAGATGGCCCCCTCCCGGCCGCGCCGGTGGCCGTGGGTCGCCACTCTGCTCGCGGTCATCGCCGCCGCGGTAGCGGTCGTGTGGATTCCGATCTGGACCCTGCGGCCCTTCGTGCCGCAGAGCGCGGCGGCCATGGCCCGGGCCTATGCGCTTCTGCGCGCGGCCCCGGCAGCCACCCTGGTGGCGCTTGCCGCCGCCGCGGCGCTGGCCTGGCGCCTCTGGGGATCGACGCGATGGCCGGGACGGCTGCTGCTGGCCGCGGCGCTGGTCCCGGTGGGCGCGGCCGCCTGGATGGCGCGCCAGAACCTGTTCGAAAGGCTGTTCCCGCCCCTCGTCCGCACTGGCTTCGCGTCGCCTGCCGCCGCCACCGCCTTCGTCGATCCCGGCGACATGGTGCTGGCCATCCAGGTTCAAGGCGATGCGGCGGCCTTCCCGGTGCGCCAGATCGCTTTCCACCACGTGGTGGAGGAGGAGGTCGGCGGCACGCCGGTCGCCGTAACTTACTGAACGCTCTGCCACACCGGTCTGGTGTGGAACGAGACGGTGGGAGGCCGGCGCCTGACGCTCCATCTTGCCGGCATCAACAACCAGAACTTCGTCATGCGCGACGACGAGACCGGTTCCTGGTGGCAGCAGTCCACCGGCGAGGCGTTCGCAGGTCCGCTGCGCGGCAGCCGGCTGCGGCTGGTGTTCGCCGACGAGGTCGCTTTCGCCATCTGGCGCCGCGAGCATCCCGCCGGCCGCGTGCTGCGTCCCGACGCCTCGCCCGCCTGGCGGACGTGGAGCGCCGACTGGGAGGCGAAGACCGGCCGGATGCCGGTGGTCGCGGGGGTCCCGGGCGCCGACGGCCGCGGGCCGCTGCCGCCGCGCGCGCTCGTCCTGGGCCTCGAGCAGGGCGGTGCCGCTCGCGCCTACCCGATCGCGGCCCTCGCTGGCCAGGGCGTCATCCAGGACGACCTTGGCGGGCTGCCCGTGGTCATCCTCGTCGGCGAGGACGGCCGCTCGCTGCGCGCCTTCGAGAGCGCCTTCGACGGCCGGCGCGTGCCCTTCTTCGCCAAGCTCGACGGGTCGCCGGCGGCGACGGCAACGGCGCCGCCGCGGCTCTGGGTGGACGGCACGAGCGGCAGCGAATGGGACTTCCAGGGGCAGGCGGTCGCCGGTCCCTGGCGGGGGCGGCGGCTGCGGCCGCTGCCGGCGATGAAGGACTACTGGTTCGATTGGCGGATCTATCACCCGCGGACCACGGTCTACGCCGCCGGCCGCGACGGCGGCGCCTCGCGGTGAGCCTGGCCGGCCGGACGTCCCGCGGCGTCCTCGGGCGGTCGATGTACGAGCACAAGTCGATGCCGCTGCTGCCGCGCCGGGCCTTCGCGCGCCGGATGCTCGGGCACGCGCTGTTCGCGCTCGCCTTCGTCGCCGGCTCCCTCGCCGTGGGCGTTGCCGGCTATCACCATTTCGAGGGGATGCCCTACATCGACTCGCTGCTCAACGCGTCCATGCTGCTCGGCGGCATGGGGCCGGTGGGCGAGATCCACACGGTCGCCGGCAAGCTCTTCGCCTCTGCCTACGCGCTGTTCGCCGGGATCGGCTTCCTGGTGGTGGCCGGAGTCCTGTTCGCGCCCGTGATCCACCGCTTCCTGCACCAGTTCCACCTCGAGCTGGCAGGGGACGACGAGCCCATGAAGGACCTGCCGGGCCGCCAGACCTACCGTGCCGAGAGGCAGCGGCCGGCGCGGCCGGCGACGGGCGGCGAGGCCGGTCCCTCGCGCCGCGGCGAGCCGCCGCGGGAGCGGCCCGACGACGATCCGAGTTGAGCAGGTCCCTGCAGGCCAGGTGATCGCTGCAAGGAAGCGGCACCAAAAGGAGGAAGAGACATGGACGGTTCAATGACCACGACGGGTTTTGGCATCGACGGCTACCGCGTGATGCGCACCCTGGGCATCGTGCGCGGCATCACCGTGCGCTCGCGCTCGATCTTCGGCACGCTCGGCGGCTCGTTGCAGACCCTGGTCGGCGGCAACATCTCGCTCTTCACCTCGCTGTGCGAGAAGACGCGGGCCGAAGCCTTCATCCTGATGGTCCAGCACGCCGAGTCGCAAGGCGCCAACGCCGTGATCGGCGTGCGTTACGACGCGACGGAGGTGATGAACGGCGTCACCGAGGTGCTCTGCTACGGCACCGCCGTGGTGCTGGCGCCGGCGGCCGGCGCTGCCTGATCAGCCGAGATCCTTGCGGCAGGCGCGGCTGGCGGTGCCGCCCGCGCCGAGTCCTTGAGGAGGGCTCTTTCCGCCGCCGCCGTGTGCGCGGTGTGCACCCGCAGCACCACGGTTCCTTGACGAAAGAAAATACTTGCTTGTATGCTGTTAGTCTGTCCCTGTCCGGATCTTCTGCCGGCGCGCCCGTGTGGGCTCCGGACCGGTAACAGGGGCGGTGTGACGCGGGATTGACCTCGCTGCACATGAAAACGGAAACAAGGAGGCGATCGATGGCTCATCTAGGCAAGTTGCCGCAGGCGTCGCCGCAATGCTATCCGGCAGGTGTGACCGATCAGCAGGGGAAGGAGGCGTTCGAGGTTCGCTTTGGTACCGCTACGGCGGAGGCGATCCCGACGGCCAAGCTTCCGCCTCATCCGACAAACGGCGACGAACAGCGCTATCCCGACAGGTCCGCCACGTACACGAAATGCCTCAAGCAGGACAGTCCAGGCATCGTCAACCCGCAATCGTTCCACGACTTCAGGAAGGCCCTGGGGATGCCTGGCCATATGGGCGACGCCAACTTCGAGGTGAAGGGCCTGCTCGGCCTCGGGCGGCCCTTGAACGGTCCACAAGGGGCGTTCGCCAAGACCCTGGTTGGCGCCGATTCGCAGAATTACGGCGCGCCGCTGGTGCCGGCCGCTCCGGCGCTGGCGAGCCCCGAGTACGCGACGGAGCTGGTGGAGCTGTATTGGGCGTCCCTGCTGCGTGACGTGGCGTTCGCCGACTACCCCGGCAACCCGACCGCGGTCGCCGCCGCCAAGGAGCTGAGCGGCCTCGCCGCCTACGCGGGACCGCGCGACCCGAGCGGCAACGTGACGCCCGAGCTGCTCTTCCGCGGCGGGCCGTCCAAGGCCTTCCCGGGGTACTTCGAGGGCGAGACGATCGGGCCGTACGTTTCGCAGTTCGCCATCCTGGCGACCGCTCTCGGCGTGCAGCCGATCGATCAGAAGCTGGACATCCTGGCCTCCGGCGTCGATTACATGACGGATCTGAAGGCCTGGGCAGACGTGCAGAACGGCTCGACACCGCCCATGGTGAAGCCGGTCGGGAAGGCATATCTCTACAACGGCCGCGGCCTGGCGTCCTATACCCACGTGGACGAGCTGTACCAGGCATATTTCATCGCCTACCTGGTGCTGAAGACGCTGGGCATCGAGGTGAACCCGGGCAGCCCCTACAACCCGAAAACGGGTTACAAGCAGCAGGTCGCTTTCGGCACCTTCGGCGGCCCGGACATCGCGTCGACCTTGGCCGCGGTGGCGCGCACGGCGATCAACAGTGTCTGGTGGCAGAAGTGGATCGTCCACCTGCGGCACCGTCCCGAGTCCGGCGGCGGCCTGGTGGATCTGCTCAAGACCAAGCAGCCGAACCTTCCCGCCGCGGCCAAGGATCTGAGCAAGATCATCCTCGACTCGCAGGCGTTGCAGGAGAGCCAGAAGAAGTACCGCAGTTACCTGCTCTCGCAAGCCTTTCCCGAGGGGTCGCCCGCCCATCCTGCCTATCCGACCGGGCACGGAACGGTGGGCGGCGCCTGCATCACGGTGCTCAAGTTCTTCTTCGACGGAGGCGCCACCATCCCGGCCAAACCGGGACCGATGGTGTCCACCGACGGGCAAAACCGCGTCGATTACACCGGCCCCGATGCCGGCAAATTGACAGTCAACGGCGAGCTCCACAAGCTGGCGCACAACATCTCCTTCGGCCACGGCATTCATGCCGGCATCCACTGGCGCAGCGACACCGACATCTCGCTCCTGCAGGGCGAGGAGATCGCGCTCCGGTACCTCCAGGACCAGGCATGGACCTACAAGGAGGATTTCTCGATCAAGATCACCAAGATGGACGGCTCCACGGCGACCATCGCGAACTGAGTCGGGTCGGAAGCCGAGCCCAGCTTCCCGAGTGTAGTCGGCGGTCAGCCCGGTCCCGCCGGCGGGTCTGGCCCGCCATCGCGGGTGTTCCGTCAGCGGTGGCGATGGGTTTCGGGTGTCGCTGTAGTCGGG
>DATKFK010001066.1:0-7610 GCA_035544375.1 Thermoanaerobaculia bacterium | reverse complement strand
AGGTCAGCCCGGAGGCGATGGCGAGAATGCAGAGCATCTCGACGAGGTTGGCCAGCGGCGTCGGGTTCTCGAACGGATGCGCCGAGTTGGCGCCGAAGAAACCGCCGCCGTTGGTGCCCAGCTCCTTGATGATCTCCTGCGAGGCGACCGGGCCCTGGGCAATGAGCTGTTCGGAGTGCATCTCGACTTTCACCTTGCCCGCGGCGTCGGCCGCAGGGTGGCTCTCGACGCGCTGCGGCTCGAGCAGCGCGGCGTGGGTGTAGCGCCCCAGGTTCTGGGGCACGCCCTGCCACACCAGGACCAGCGAGCCGGCCAGCGAGAGGGGCAGCAGCAGGTAGAGACAGCAGCGGGTCAGGTCCACCCAGAAGTTGCCGATGGTGCGCGACTCGCGCCGCGCCACGCCGCGGATGAAGGCGATGGCGAGGGCGATGCCGGTGGCGGCGGAGGCGAAGTTGTGGAAGGCGAGCCCGGCCATCTGCGTCAGATAGCTCATGGCCGACTCGCCCGAGTAGTTCTGCCAGTTGGTATTGGTGGTGAAGCTCGCGGCGGTGTTGAATGCCAGCGCCGGCTCGACGCCGGCTAAGTGCTGCGGGTTGGCCGGCAGGTACGCCTGCAGCCGCTCGATCCCGTAGAGGACGAGCATGCTGACTCCGCTCCAGAGGAGCATCGCGATGCCGTACTCCGTCCAGTGCTGCTCCACATCCTCGTCGACGCGGCAACAGCGGTAGATCAGCCGTTCGAGCGGCCGCAGGACCGGCGTCAGCCAGGTCTTCTCGCCCGAGAAGACGCGGGTCATGAAGGTGCCGAGCGGCGGTGTCACCGCCACCAGGAGCACGAGATAGATCAGCAGCTGCAGCCAGCCGTTGACGGTCATTTCAGCCTCGATTCCGTTCGCCGTTCTTCGCGCCACCCGTTCGTGCGATCGACCGGGCGGCCCGCTCCCCGATCCGTGCTCAGAACTTGACCAGCACGGCGGTATTGATCCGGGTCTCGGTCTTCCGCAGGTCGGGCGTGAACCCTGGCACCACCGAGCCCGGCGCGCCGATGTTGCCGCCCGGCGGCGTCACGCCGCCGGCGCCGGCGAAATACAGCACGTTCGCGCCGCGCCGGTCGAGCTCGGTGCGGAAGGTGACGAACTGCCGCGGCATCCAGTCGAAGGTGATGGAACCGTCGTAGGCCCGGAACGGGTCGCCGGGGTTCTCGGTGAAATAGGCCGTCCCGGACGCGGCGGTCGCGCCGTTGATGGGCGGCAGCAGCACCAGGTAGCGTCCCGGGTTGTCGATCTGCCCGCCGCCGACGGTGATCGCGAACTTGTCGTTCAAGAACCAGAAGCGGTTGTAGATCATGTAGCCCAGGAAGTACTGCGCCGGGATGCCCGGGGAGCTCTTGGTGCAGTGGACGCCGCCGCCGCTCTCGCAGCCGGCATCCAGGGTCAGTGAAAACGCCATCTTGTCCAGCCAGCGCTCGGGCCGGTCGTAGTACTTGAGCTCGATGCTGTCGTCGGTGTGCCAGCGGGTGCGGTTGGGGTTGCCCAGGGTGTCCGTGCCGACGCCGTAATTGTTGGAGAGCACCTCGAGAGAGCCGGTCGGCCGCCACAGGACCTGCATACCGAGACCGGGTTTGCTGTTGAACTTGCCGTACGACTGCCAGCCGTTGATGTACCAGGGCTCGATCTTCAGCTTGTCGGTGGGAAAGATCTGGACGCGCAGCCCATTGAAGAACCATGGCGTGTTCGATGACACGTACGACGGCTGGTAGGCCCAGTTGTCGAAGTTGTAGTAGCTGAAGAGCCCGACGTACGACATGAAGATCCCCGCCTCGAAATTGATGCCGCTCCACTTGTCCCAGTGGTAGCCGCCGTAGGCCTCCGAGAGATAGCGGTAGGCGTTGTCGAGGTTCCACTGGCCCCGCGAGGGACTGGCGTCGTTGCGCGGCGTCATCGTCGAATACATCCCGAACTGCGTCATCAGCCTGCCGATCACGTGGTCGTAGTGGAAATCGCCGCCGATGCCCAGCTGCTGGAGCTGGATCTCGCTGGTGCGGCCGATCTCGCTGCTGCCGACCAGCGTGTTGTCCTTGGGGTGGTTGAAGTCGGTGATCTCGTTGACGTCCACCCGGAACTCGCCGGTGAAGACCTTGGTGTCGATCGGTGACTCGGTGGTGCGGCTGTTGCCGTTGAGCCAGGTGAAGTCCGCGAAGGCGAAGGGCTCGGGCGCCTTGGGCGTGGCGGCCGCGGCGGCCGCACCGGCGGGCGGCGTGGGCTGAGCGACGGTCGGAGGCAGCGCCCCCTGCGGCTCGGGCTGGGAACGCAAGAGGGCGTGCAGCACGCGGTCCTGGCCGGCGGCTTCCGCGGCAGGGGCGGCTGGCTGCGCGGCTCCTCCCTGCGCCTGCCGCTGGGCCAGGGCGATCGCCTGTTCGAGCTGGGCCTGGGCGCGCGCCAGCTGCGCCTGCGATTGCGCCATCTGGGCCTGGGCCTGCGCCAGCTGCGCCTGGGCCTGCTCGAGTGCGGTCGGCGGCGCGGCGGCGCCTGCCTGGGTCGAGCGGGCATCGGCGGTGGATTGGGCGCCGGCCGCGGCCTGCTGGGCCGCGAGGCGCGGCGCGGCGGCGGCCGCCAGGGAAAGGACTGCTGCAGCGAGGCAGCCGGCTGGACCAAGGTGCGAACGGCGGGTGAACATGATCGACTCCTTCCTCACGAGCAGGGGCAAAAAAACGGCAATGTCGGTCAAGGCGGGGCCTCAGGCCTCCGCCCGGCGATCGATGGCAGTGACGCCGCGCGTCAGAACCGCTCCGGCCTGAGCATGGCGTAGGTGAGGTACACCAGCAGGCCGACGGCGATCACGGCGCTCAACAGGTACTCCCAGTTCATGGCGGTCTCTCAGATCCTTTCGCAGAAGCGCACGTACCAGACGGCCAGCGCGAAGAACAGGATGGTCACGGCAATCGCAATCAGGTCGAGCATGGGTGGCTCCTGGTAGTTACATCCTTCGCCAGCTTGGAATGCGCGCCGGTCACGCCGCCGGCGCCGCGGGCAGCGTGAAGCAGAAGGTGGCGCCGCCGCCGTTGTCGTTGTCGTGGCTCTTCACTCCCACCGTGCCGCCGTGCGCCTGCACGATCTCCTTGGCGATGGCGAGACCCAGGCCGGCGCCGCCGTGGCTGCCCGGCACCTGGAAGAAGCGCTCGAAGACCCTGCCCAGGTACTCCTTGGGAATGCCGGGACCGGAGTCCGCGACCGAGAAGCGCACCACCTTGCCCTCCGGCTCGACCTGCACCGCGACGGTGCCGCCGGCGGGCGTGTGCTGCAGCGCGTTCTGCAGCAGGTTGCCGAGCGCCAGCGGTGCGCGCGCCGGATCGGCCAGCACCCTGGGCGCCTGGGGCGCGATCGCCACCGAAACCTTGATGCCCTGGTCGTCGAAGGCCGAGCGCAGCGGCGCGAGCGACATCTCGACCAGGTCGCGGGACGGCACCGGCTCGAAATGGAGCTGCTGGCCGCCGGATTCGTAGCGTGCGATCTCGAGCAGGTTGACCAGGATGGTGCGCAGGCGCTCGGCGTCGTCGCGGGCCGCCACCAGCAGCTCGGTCTGCTGCGGCGTGAGGGCGCCGAGGCGCTCGTCGAGCAGGACGTGCAGCGCCATCTGCAGCGAGGTGAGCGGCGTGCGCAGCTCGTGCGACACGGTCGACAGCAGCCCGCTCTTCATCTCGTCGATGCGCCGCAGGTTGGTGATGTCCGAGAGGATCAGGGTGATGCCGACCAGCTGGCCGTCGTTGCCGCGAACCGCCACCGCGTGCGGCAGGTAGAAACGCTCCTGGCCCTCGTGGAAGATCTGCCGGGCCGCCTCGTAGCCGCGATCGGGCAGCGTGCCGGAACGCGCCGTCTCCTCCAGCAGGTGGGGCAGCCAGTCAGCGTGGCGCGGCGGCACCGGCTCGCCGGGGCGCAGTCCGAGCGTCGAGACGGCGGTGCGGTTGGCGAGCTCGACCTGGAAGTCCGGGGAGAGCACCGCCACCGCATCGGGCAGGCTGTCGATGGCCAGCTGCGAGGTCTGCTGGGCGCGCACCAGGCGCGCGCGGTTGCTGCGCCGCAGCTCGCGCAGGCGGCCGGCCATGGCGTTGAAGGCGGCGGCGAGCTCGCCGAGCTCGTCCTTCGAGACCACCGGCACCACCAGGTCGAGGTTGCCGTGCTCGACCTCCCGCACCGACTGCGTGAGGCGCGACAGCGGCAGCAGGATGGCTCGGCTCAGGAACAGCACGAAGCCGACCGCGAGCGCCGCGCCGAGCGCGAGCAGCGCCATCATCCGGCGGCTGGCCAGCGCCGCCAGCCCGCGGGCCCTGGCGTTGGCGCGCACCATCGCGTTCTGGTTCATCTGCTGCACCTGGTCCGCCGCCAGCTTGATCTGCTGGAACAGCGGCAGCAGCCGGCCGAAGTACACGGCGCGGCGGGCGGGCAGCGGCTGCCCGGCGTCGAGCGCCTGGGCGAGCAGCGCCGGATAGGCGGCATACAGGTCGCGGATGCGGAACGCCGCCGGGCCTTCTCCCGGCAGGGTGATGTTGCGCAGCTCGACGTCCAGGGCCCTGGCGAACACCGGCGCGTTGGCGGCTGCCAGCTGCTGCCCGCGCCGCGGGTCGCCGGCCAGGGCAAACAGCGCCCCGCTGTCCATGCGGTCCAGCGCCTCCTTCATGTCCTGGCAGGCGACGACGCTGTCGTAGTTCTCGCGCAGGATGACGTCGACCGAACCGCCGAGCCGCGAGATCCAGCGGGTGCTCTGCACGCCGACCAGCGTCAGCAGCGCCAGCAGACCACCGAACCCGAGCACCAGCTTGCCGCGCAGACCGAGCATGGGACCTCGTGGGACGACACGCCAAGGCAGGCCGCCCCGGTAGAGGGGCGGCGCCCGGCCGCATCCGGGCCGCCGGCGGAGCAGCAACCGCAACAGCTTCGCGGGCGGCGAGGAGGCAGCAAGTGCAGGGGCGGTGCCAGTGGACAGCCACGAGCGCCGAGGGCCGGCGAGACGGCCGGCAAGGCGTGCGGCGGCGATCGCAACCTACTGCCCGGACAGGGGTTGCCTTGGAGCTGGCGACCTATGGGGAGCGCTCGCGGCGGCTCCCCGAGTGACTCCGGCGTGGAGGTTGGAGCACACGATCATTGCGAATTGCAATGCGACGCGGCAACTCGCCATTGCAATTCGCTATGATCAACCAGTCCCGTCAGGGCAGTGGGCCGTACCAGCACTGGCACATGGGCTGGATGCCGCTGCAGTTGTTACCGTACGGACTCAGGCAGTAGCCCGTTTGGCCGCCCATGTGGCCGCAGACCTGGTTGTAGGTCGCTCCGGGGCAGTTGTCTTTGCTGCACGAGCCGCAGGTCAGGGAGAGAAGCACCGGGGCCGGCGTGACGGGAGAGAGCTCCGAGGCGGCGGGCTCGGCGGCGCAGGCCGCACCCGTCTCGGTCAGCACGAGCGGGCGCGCCGAGGCGGCGGCGGCGAGATTGCCGCGGGTGCAGCGGCAGAGCGGCGGACCGCTGCTGACGTAGCCCGGCGGACACTCCGGACAGAGAATGCCCGGCGCCACCGGGTGCGCGGGGGATGCCGGCTGTGCCCCGGCGGACCACGGCCTGCCGAGCGCCATCATCAGCACTCCGGCCAGGATCACGAGCTTCATACGCATGAGATCTCCTTGTCCGGCCCGAGATCGAGCAGCACCGCCAGGCGCGCGGGCCGCGCAACGCGTCCGGCTCGACTCTCACCCTTATCTGTGCGGGTGCGCGCCGCGCCAAGGACAGGCAGGAGCAGGCCGGGCGCCCTACAGCCCGTGCTGCTTGCGCCGCCGCCAAAGGGTGGCCTGGTCGATGCCAAGCACGGCCGCCGCCTCGCGCAGGGAGTTGGTGCGCGCCAGGACGCGGCGGATGTGCTCCTGTTCGACGCTGGAGAGGGGCGCCAGGTCGCCGAGCTGCAAGCTGGCGCCGGCGCCAGGCTCGCCCGGCGCCGGCGGCCCGGCCGGCGCCGCACTCCCGGCCGATGACGGGCTTCCGGCCGTGGGAGCAGCTCCGGCGATCCCGCCGCCAGCGTCGGAGCTGGCGGACCCGGTCGAGGTCTCCGTCACCGGCGGCGACGCGGATCTGGCGGCCCCCGCCTTCGGCAGCAACAGGTCCGGACCGATCTCCGGACCCTCGGCCAGCATCGTGGCGCGCTCGATGGCGTTGCGCAGCTCGCGCACGTTGCCCGGCCAGGGGTGGGCGGCTAGCAGGGCATGGGCCTCGGCGGTCAGGCGCAGACCGGGCCGGTGGTACTGGCGGCCGAAGAATGCCAGCAGACGTTCGGCGAGCGGGCGGATGTCCTGGCGCCGCTCGCGCAGCGGCGGAATCTCGAGGCTGAGGACGTTCAACCGGTAGAAGAGGTCCTCCCGGAACCTCCCTTCGCGGACGCTCTGCTCGAGATCACGGTTGGTGGCCGCCAGGATGCGGACGTCGGCCCGGCGCGGCGTCGGGTCGCCGACGCGCTCGTACTCGCGGTCCTGGATGAAGCGCAGCAGCTTGGGCTGCAGCTGAAGCGGCAGGTCGGCGATCTCGTCCAGCAGCAGCGTCCCGCCCTCCGCCAGCGTCACCCGCCCGGGATTGCCGTGCGTGGCGCCGGTGAAAGCGCCGCGGGCATGGCCGAACAGCTCGCTTTCCAGCAGCTCGGCAGGCAGCGCCGGCGCCGGCACCACCACGAAGGGCCGGTCGCGGCGCGGGCTCCACTGGTGGATGGCGCGCGCCACGACTCCCTTGCCGGTGCCGCTCTCGCCGCGCAGCAGGATGCGGGCGTCGCTCGCGGCGGCCTGCCGCGCCTGCCGCAGGAGCGCCTGCATCGCCGGGCTCCCGCTCTCGAGGTCGGCCTCTAGATCGCCCTCCCCCGCCAGGGTGAGGTGGACCTCGAGCGCCTGCACCTTTCGCTCGAGGCGGCTCAGCTCGGCGACCTTCTCGATCGCCAGGTCCAGCTCCATCGGACCGAACGGCTTGGAGAGATAGTCGGCAGCGCCGCGCTTCATGGCCTCGACGGCGGTCTCGATCGAGGCGTAGGCGGTGATCACCACGGTCTTGAGCGCCGGGTCCTCGGCGCGGAGCCAGGAAAGGAGGTCGAGCCCCGACCCGGTCCCCAGCCGCAGATCGACCAGCGCCAGGTCGAAGCGCCGTCCGGCGACCTCCTGCTGCGCCTCCTCGACCGAGCCGGCCGTGCGCACCCGATGGCCGCGCCCTTCGAGCTGCAGCGACAGGGTGCGCCGGATGTTCGGCTCGTCGTCGACCACCAGGACGTCGAAGGACGGAGCGGGCATGGGACGGGGGGGCGGCGGCCTCCTCAGCGGGGCGCGAGCGGCCGGGTGGCAGCCCCGTAGATGGTCAGCGAGCGCGGGTCCTGCAAGAAGGCGACGACGTCCATGTTCGCGCGGTTCCACCTGCCGTCGATCGGCAAGGCGACGTCCGCGGAACGTGGTTCTCCACCGGAGTCACCGGCCGTGCCGGGGGTGCCGGGGGTGCCGGAGGTGCCGGGGGCGCCGGAGGTACCCGAAACGGTCGTGGCCGGCAGGGAGAAAGCCTTGACCAGCACCCTCACCACCTGGTCGTCGTGCAGCGTCGCCGAGGC
>DATKFK010001065.1:0-3132 GCA_035544375.1 Thermoanaerobaculia bacterium | reverse complement strand
CGCGGCGGCGCCGGGGGCGGCGCCGGTTCCGGCGGGTCCGGCGTCTCCAAGCTCTGGCGCCGCAACCGGCGCGAGATCACCTTCCTGGCGCTCTTCGTCGTGCTGCTCGGCGGCAGCTTCACGCTGATCTCCGTCAACTGGGTCAACGACCATGTCATCGAGCCCTTCACCGGCGGCGTCGCGCACCTGAGCGGCGCCGCGCTCAACCTGCTCGGCCAGCACGTCGCCCTGCGCGGCACCGTCATCCAGGGGCCGCACTTCGCGGTCAACATCCGCAACGGCTGCAACGGCATCGAGGCGATGCTCATCTTCCTTGCCGCGGTGCTCGCCTTTCCCGCCCCCTGGCGCTGGCGGCTCGGCGGCCTGGTGCTGGGCATCCTCGCCATCCAGGTGGTCAACCTGGTGCGCGTCGTCAGCCTCTACCTGACGGGCGCCTACCTGCCGCGCCTCTTCGACGCCTCCCACACGGTCATCTGGCAGAGCGTGGTCATCCTCTTCGGCGTCCTGCTGTGGATCTTCTGGGCCAACCGCCTGCCGCCGCGGGACGAGCCGGCCACCTGAGCGGTCCGCCGGAGCGCCGCGCCGTGCCTGCCAGGAGGAGGACCGCCTCGCCGCAGCGCGCCTGGACCGGGCTGCTGATCCGCAACACCCTGCTTTGGATGGTGCCGGTGGCGCTCGTCTGGTGGCTGGCGACGCCGGTCTACAACCGCGTCCTGCTGCGCGCCGCCGGCGGCGTTCTCCATCTCTGCGAGCACCCGGCGGTGACCGAGCTCTCGGCCAAGGGCGATCACGACGCCTATGTCGTGCGCCGCGACTTCCCGCCTGCCCGCAGCCTGGTCCATCCCTTCCGCGTCACCGACGTCCACTTCCACCTGCTGCTGCTCGGCGCCCTGTTCCTGGCGGTGCCCGGCCTGCCCTGGCGCGAGCGCCTGGCGAACCTCACGATCGCCGCCGCGATCACCGTCGCCTACGACATCCTGCTGGTCGTCTTCATCGTCGAGTTCTCCTACGCCACCCAGCTCGGCGCCTGGAGCCTCGCTCACTACGGCGCCTTCGCCCGCAATTTCTTCGGCCTCGCCGAGCACCTGCTCGACCTGCCGTTCAAGCTCGCCTTGCCGCTGCTGCTGTGGTGCGCCTTCTACCTCGGGCGCCTGCGCGCCGCCTCCCCCGGCGCCGCGGCTGCCGGCGAGGCGTGAAGAACCCACAAAGAAATCCTCGCGCGCGGCGCCCTCCGGTTGCCCCGCGCGCTCGCCTGAGCCTGCTCCCGCCTCGTGCCCCAGGCCCGCGCCACCGCGCCCTGACCGTCGCGGCCCTCGTCCTCGCCTACACGGTCCCGACCGTCGTCTTCCTGCATCCGATCTGGGCGAGCCTCGGCGATCGCATTGTCGGGCGCAGCGGTGACCCGCTGTTCGGCGTGGCGAGCGCCGCTCTCGCCCTGGCCCTCGCCGGCGAGCTCGCGCCCGCGGCGGTGGCGACCCGGCCGCTGCGCGCCGAGCCCGACTTCCCCGCCGCCTACCAATACCTGCGCACCGCCGGCGAGGTCGGCGCCGTGCTCGAGATCCCCCGGCTCAAACCCTGGCGCGAGGCGCTCTACATGTACTACTCGACCCTGCACTGGCGGCCGATCGCCAACGGCTACAGCGGCTACCAGCCGCGGTCCGACCAGGAGCTGCGCGACCGCTTCCAGCTGCTGCGGCAGCGCGGCATCACCCACCTCGTCGTCCACGCCGCGGGTCCGGACGGCCGGGAGATCCGCGAGCGCCTGCCCGCCTGGGAAGATGAATTCCTGGCACACGAGGCCGAGCAGGTCTTCGCCGACGAGTCCGACCGCGTCTACCGCCTGTTCGCCACCCGGCGCTGAGCCGGCCGGCTGGCGGCCGTCCGGGGTGCCCGCCGCCCGCGGCAGCTCCTTTCCCCGCCCGAGCCACCGCCGTGCGGGCGCCTGGCGTCTCGCGGACGTCCATTTGATAGGGTCCACGAGTTGATGGGGTCCACCAGCAAGGTCCACGAAGCGAGAGCCACATGGGGGACATCATGACGATGGCACCCTATCGGCGGGCGCTGGTCACCGGCGCCACGAGCGGCATCGGCAGGTCGCTGGCGCTGTGGCTCGCCGCGCGCGGCGTCACCGTCATCGCCGCCGGCCGGCGCCGCGAGAAGCTCGAGGAGCTGCGCGACGAGGCCGCCCGCATCGGCGGCGCGATCGAGCCGCTCGAGCTCGACGTCGCCGCGGTCGCGGCGGTGCGCGAGCGCCTGGGCGAGCTCGACGGCCGGGACGGCGGCCTCGACCTGGTCGTCGCCAACGCCGGGGTCGGGCAGCTCACCTCCGCCCGCAAGTTCGACTGGGAGGCCTGCGAGAGCATCCTGCGCGTCAACGTGCTGGGCGCCGCCGCCACGCTCACCGCGGTGCTGCCCGGGATGCTCGCCCGCGGCCGCGGTCACCTGGTCGCGGTGGCCTCGATCGCGGCGGTGCGGGGCTTCCCGCAGAATGCCGCCTACGGCAGTTCCAAGGCATTCCTGCGCAGCTTCATGGAGAGCCTGCGCCTGGACCTGGCGGCGACCGCGGTCAAGACCACCTGCGTCTTTCCCGGCTTCGTCAAGAGCGAGATGACCGCCACCAACCGGTTCCCGATGCCCTTCCTGCTCGAGACCGACGAAGCGGCGGCGCGGATCGGCCGCGCCATCCTCGCGCAGCGGGCCGAATACTGGTTCCCCTGGCAGATGGCGCTGCCGGCCCGCGCCCTCGCCCTGCTCCCCTCCGCCCTCTACGCCCGTCTCGGCCCCTGGATGAGCCCCCGGCGCAAGGGCGGGGCGTAGGACTCACCGCCGGCTGCCGGCGCTGCCTTTCGCCCGGGATCGCCCGGGATCGCCAGCCGGCCTTTTCGCTGCCGCCGGGCTATACTTGCGGGTGCCGGCCAACCGGTTTCGCGCCGCCGCACTCTGTCCCTCCGCCACCAAATCTGGTAGTCTTCGCTTCGGCAGGCCCCCAGGTATTGCGGTGCGACCGCCGGCGCCCTGCTGGGCATGATTGGGCACGGCTGGTGCACGGTCGGCGCTTGAAGCGGTCGCCGCGGGACAGGACGTTCACCTTGGATCGAGGTGCCACAGGTCTATGCTGAAAGTCGAGTCGCT
>DATKFK010001064.1:0-2634 GCA_035544375.1 Thermoanaerobaculia bacterium | reverse complement strand
AGCGGTCGTACATGCACCTCGACACCGTGTTCACGCTGATCGACCGCGGCCTTTGCCTCGCGCACCTGCCGGTGGTCGCGCCCGGCGGCCCGGAGTCGGCCCACGTCTACTCGGTGGACCTGTATGCGCGGGAGCTGACCTTCACGTTGCGCGCGGGGCTGCTGCGGACGCTCGCGGAGCTCGGGGTCAAGCTCGACGTGGTGCCGTGCGGCGGCGCGGTGGAGGCCATCGACCAGCAGCGCGAGCAGTGGACCGACGGCGCCAACGCCTTCGCCCTGGCGCCGGGCGTCATCCTTCTCTACCAGCGCAACCGCAAGACCATCGCCGAGCTCGAGCGGCACGGCTTTCGCTCGCTCCCCGGCGAGGAAGTGGCGGCCGGCCGCCACGACCTCATGACCGGCGGGCCGGCGGTGGTGACGCTGTGGAGCAACGAGCTGTCGCGGGCGCGCGGCGGCCCGCGCTGCATGACCATGCCGCTCGAGCGCGACCGGCTATGAGACAACCAGCCGGCCGTCCTCCGGCCGGGTCGGACAAGGAGCCTTCGCCATGCCCCGTCACCTGATCTCGATCCACGACCTCACGGCGGCCGAGGTCGCCGGGCTCTTCCGGCTGGCCGCGGCGGTGAAGGCGCGGCCGCGCGACCATGCCGCGGCACTGGCCGGCAAGAGCCTGGGCATGATCTTCGAGAAGTCCTCGACCCGCACCCGCGTGAGCTTCGAGGTGGGCATGGTGCAGCTGGGCGGCCATGCCCTGTTCCTGTCCAGCCGCGACATCCAGCTGGGGCGCGGCGAGCCGATCGGCGACACCGCCAAGGTCCTGTCGCGTTACGTCGACGGCATCATGGCGCGCACCTTCGCGCACCAGACGGTCTTGGACCTGGCGCGTTTCGGCTCGGTGCCGGTGATCAACGGGCTCACGGACGACCTGCACCCCTGCCAGGCGTTGGCCGACTATTTCACTCTCGGCGAGGTCTTCGGCGAGCTGCGCGGGCGCAAGCTCGCCTACGTCGGCGACGGCAACAACATGGCGCACTCGCTGATGTTCGGCGGCGCCAAGGTGGGCATGGACGTGGCCGTCGCCTCGCCCGCCGGCTACACCGTCAAGCCCCACTATGTCGAGCTGGCGCGCCAGGACGCGGCGGCCGCCGGGACCTCCATCCTGCTGACCGGCGACCCGCGCGAGGCGGTCGCGGGCGCGTCCTGCGTCTACACGGACGTCTGGGCGTCGATGGGCCAGGAGGCCGAGGCGCAGCAGCGCCTGGAAGCCTTCCGCGGCTTCCAGGTCGACGCGCGGCTGATGGCAGCCGCGAAGCCGGAGGCGGTCTTCCTGCACTGCCTGCCGGCCCATCGCGGCGAGGAGGTGGCCGCCGAGGTCGCCGACGGGCCGCAGAGCCGCATCTTCGACGAGGCCGAGAACCGGCTCCACGTCCAGAAGGCGATCATGCTCTGGCTGATGGGCGGCGTCGCGGTCTGACCGCCAGTTCCCGATCAGGAAGCAGCAGCGGTCCATGCCGCTCCGGCCACCGGGGGGGTGACACTAGCGGGAGGCCGGAGCCAGCTGTGCGAGCAGGTGGCGCCAAGCCTTGCCGCGGTGGCTCAGGGCGTCCTTCTCGGGGCCGGTGAGCTCGCCGAAGGTGCGGTCCAGCCCGTCCGCCTGAAAGACGGGGTCCCAGCCGAAGCCGTGCTCGCCGCGCGCGGGGAGAACCAGGATACCCGGAGCGGCGCCCTCGGCGACCAGGGTGCGGTCCGCGTCGCGGTAGTACAAGGCGGCGCGGGCGATGGCGCGTGGATCGCCGAGCGCCAACGCGGTGCGCGCGAGAGTGCCGGCGCCGGCGGCCGCGAGCATCCATTTGACCAGCGGTCCCGGGAAGCCGCCGAGCGCGGCGAGGTCCAGGCCCGCTTCCTCGACGACCAGCGGGCGGCGGAGGCGGCGCCATGCCTCCTCGCCCTTGTGGCGCAGCACCTCCAGCAGGTCGAGCGACTGGATCTCGGGAAGATCGACCTCGACCGCGCCGAGGCCCGGCCCGGCGAGGCGGCGCGCCTCGGCGAGCTTGCCGGGGTTGCCGGTGACCAGGACATAGGGGAGGGGCGGCGGCGCGGTCACCGGCGGCTCGCGGGCGCGGCGGACGCCTTTTCGGCGGCGGCCCGGCGGATGTCGGCGATGAGAGCGTCGACCTGGCCGCGCAGCTCGGCAAGGGTGCTGTCGTTGTCGATCACCCGGTGCGCGCCGTGGCGGCGGCGGGCGCCGTCGCCCTGCGCTGCGAGGCGAGCGCCGGCGGCTGCCGCGTCGAGGCCGCGGGCCACCGCGCGGCGCAGGCGCGCCTCGGGATTGCCTTCCAGGGTGACGATGAGGTCGAAGCCCGGCCCGTAGCCGGCTTCCACCAGGAGGGTGGCTTCCAGCACCACGACGGGTGGGCTTGCCGGGGACGGCCCGCCGGCCGCTGGGGAGGTGGCCGCAGGCGGCTCGGCGGCGGTGGCGGTGCCTGGCCGCGGTCCGGTGGCGGCGGCCGCGCCACCTGCGCCCGGCTCGGTGGCGCCGCCGCCGGGCAGCGCGGCGATCTCCTCGAAGCGCCGGCGCACCAGCGGGTGGATGGCTTGCTCGAGGGCCTGGCGGGCCGCCGGATCGGAGAAGACG
>DATKFK010001063.1:0-2859 GCA_035544375.1 Thermoanaerobaculia bacterium | reverse complement strand
GGCGGTTCCGGCGTCGAGGCGGCGGCCTTGGAGCGGGAGATCGAGGCGCTCCTCGCCGAGCTCGACGGGGTCGAGGCGGCGATCCGCCGCCAGGCGCCCCGCACCGCCCGCACGGCTGGCACCGCCGGGGACACGGGTGAGCTCGATGCCGCAGCGATCCAACGGCTCCTCGATCCGGGCACGCTCCTGCTGGAGCTCGCGCTCGGCGAGGAGCGCAGCTACGCCTGGGCGGTCAGCGACCGCGGCATCCGCAGCGTCGTGCTTCCCGAGGAGCGGGAGATCGAGCGCCAGGCGCGGCAGCTCTACGAGGCTCTGAGCGCCGTCGAGACCGGCGGCCATCCGGAGGCCGGCGACGGCCTCGGACGGGTCCTCCTGGAACCGGTGTGGGCCGAGGTCGCCCGGGCCAGGCGCCTGGCGGTGGTGCCCGACGCGGCCCTCAACCTGGTCCCCTGGGGCGCCCTGCGAGTCCCCCTTCCGGGCCAGGGCTGGAGCGGGCGCGAGCGCGTCCCTTTGCTCGAGGAGAAGGAGGTGGTCGAGATCCCCTCGGCGACCACCCTGGCCGTCCAGCGGCGGCGTCTGGCAGGCCGGCCCACGGCGGCCCGGTGGGCCGTGATCTTCGCCGATCCGGTCTTCGGCGCCGACGATCCGCGGGTCGCTGCCGGGCAGCGTACGGCGGCTGCCGGCGGCGCGGGGCTGACCCGCGACCGGGGAGCCGATCCGCTCTCGCCTCGCTTCGGCCGCCTCCCCGCGACGCGGCGGGAGGCGGACGCCATCGCCGGGCTGGCGCCGGCCGGCCAGGTCTTCAAGGCCCTCGACTTCGCGGCCAACCGGGAGGCAGTGCTGTCGGGCGAGCTGCGCCGATACCGGATCGTTCACTTCGCGACCCATGCGCTGGCCGACACCCGCAACCCCGAGCTCTCGGGCCTGGTGCTCTCTCAGGTCGACGCCGGCGGCAGGCCCCGCGGCGGGATCCTCCGCCTGCCCGACCTCTACGACCTGGACCTCGCGGCGGACCTGGTGGTCCTTTCCGGATGCCAGACCGCGCTCGGCAGGGAGCTGCGCGGCGAGGGGCTCATGGGCCTGACGCGCGGCTTCGAAGCCGCCGGCGCGCCGCGGGTGGTGGGGAGCCTCTGGCGCGTCGAGGACCGGGCGACCGCGGAGATCATGAGGCGTCTCTATCGTGGCATGTGGCTGCAAGGATCGACCCCGGCCGCCGCCCTCCGCGCCGCCCAGCGGGCGGTACGCCGCGACCCCCGTTACCGCGACCCTCACTTCTGGGCCGGCTTCGTGCACCAGGGCGACTGGCGCTAAGGGAGCCGACGGGCCCCTGGCGAGCGCCGAGCGGCGCCGAGCGAACTGCTGCCCGGGTGCGGACCGAGGTCGGGTGGCCGAGGTCGGGGGTGAGATAGCAGCCGCCTTGGCGACAGTCAGCGAGAGAACGAACCGCGGGACCGCACCGGTCCCCCGAGAAAGGAGGTCGGCCATGCCGCAACTGCTGACGAATTGGACACTGGGCAACGTCAACAATTCGACCCTGGCGCCAAGCGCAACCTTCACGACGGGCCTCGACGTCGAGACCGGCAGCACACTCACCTTCACCGACTCGGCAACCACTTGGAACAATGAAACGTTCCTCACGGCCGATTCGTCTTTGGCCAATCCCAGGACGTTCAAAGGTCGTCACAATGACGGAACCTTCACTCACGCTGCCACGCTCGTGCTCGACACCGCGATCCCCAGGCTGACCTGCACCCTCGGGCCTGGCGGGCCTGTGGACGGCGGTGACGGCTCGTGGGACACGAAGGACCATTAGCCGGCGCGGTCCTGTGGCCATGGGAGGCCGCGCCATGGCAGCCGGGTGGGCACGCGGTTTCCGGCATGAAGCTGCTGCCCGCTCCCACGGCCCGCGGTAAGATGCCGTTCGCTGCGGAAACCAGCCGGCGCGCCCCGGTCGCGCCGGCCCATCCGTTTCGGGACGCCGCGGGCGGCATGAGCACCGACACAGGACGAGAGTCGGACGAGGGCGAAGCCGCGGCCGGCCTGGCGCGGCGCATCGCGGCCGGCGACGCGGCGGCCGAGGCGCAGCTGGTGGCGCGGTACAGCCGCGGCGTCTTCTACCTGCTGCGCCGCCTGGGGGCGCCGCCCGAGGTGGCGGACGACCTTCACCAGGAAACGTTCCGGATCGTGCTCGAACGCCTGCGGCGGAACAGCCTCGCGGAGCCTGCCGGGCTCGTCGGTTTCCTGCGCGGCACGGCGCGCAACCTGGTCCTGGCCGAGCGCAGGAAGGATTTCCGCCAGCGGACCGACAAGGTGGATCCCGTGGACCTTGCGGCAGCCCCGGACCCCTCGCCGAGCCAGCTTCATTCCGTGCTCCACGACGAGCAGGCCGCGCTGGTGCGACGCTTGATCGGCGAGCTGGCGACCGATCGCGACCGCCAGATCCTCCTCCGGTTCTACGTCGGAGAGGAGGACAAGGGGCGGATCTGCGATGACCTCGGCATGGACAGTCTCCATTTCAATCGCGTCCTGTTCCGCGCCCGCCAGCGCTTCAAGGAGCTGCTGCAGCGCAACGCGAGGGGAGCCTAGTGGCATGCCATTAGTGGGGGACACGAGCGCCATGGATCATGCCTATATCGAAGAGCACCAGGTGGCCGACCGCTACCTCATGGGGAAGCTCACGGCCGACGAGCTGGCGCGGTTCGAGGAGCACTACCTGGCCTGTCCCGAATGCCTCGATCGGCTCGCGATGACCGAGGACCTGGAGCGGGCGCTGAAGCGTGTTGCCGGCGAGGACGCTGCCTGGGCCCTGGCGGCGCGGCAGCTCGCGGCCGTGGCCTGGCTCGGGCGCCTTGGCCGCTC
>DATKFK010001062.1:0-5502 GCA_035544375.1 Thermoanaerobaculia bacterium | reverse complement strand
CCTCGATCTCCAGGATGAGCTGATCGACGTACAGCCGCTCGTCCGGCGCGTAGAGGCTGTGGAACAGCAGCCCCTGCTGCATCGGTGACAGGACGTAGACGTCTTCGGGAGCGGGCTGCGACATGACGTTGCCTGGTCCGGGAGGAGGGCTACCTACTACGTGCCGGCGACGGCGGCGCGAGAGACGGCGGCGCTAGAGACGGCGGCGCGGCAGGCGTCCCGTCCACCGGCGACGCGGTAAGCGTCCCGTCCAGCGGTTCGATCTCGTCGAGCAGGGCCAAGAGCTCGGCGCGGTCGGCCCGGGCCAGCAGCTCGCGCTCGATCCAGGCCGCCGCCTCGGCCAGGGCCGGCGACTCGAAGAGCAGGCGCACCGGCATCTCGAGGGCGAACGCGGCACGCATGCGCGACGCGGCGCGCAGCGCCAGCAGCGAGTGGCCGCCGAGGTCGAAGAAGCGATCGTGCCGCCCGATCCGTGGCACCTCGAGCACCTCCTGCCAGATCGCGGCGACCCGCCGCTCGGTGGCGGTTTCGGGCGCGACGAACCGCGCCGGCGCGGCGGCGGGCAGCTCGTCGGGCGGCGGCGGCAGGCGCCGGCGGTCCACCTTGCCGCTGGGCAGGAGCGGCAGCTCCGGCAGCAGCACCAGGGTCGCCGGCACCAGGTGGGGAGGCAGCCGCCGGCCGAGCCAGGCGGCGATCGCCGCGGCGTCGGCGGCGGGAACGGCCGCCGGGTCCGGGACGGCATAGCCCACCAGCCGCCGGCCGCCGCCGCGCTCCTCGCGCACCGTCACCGCCGCCAGGCGCACGCCCGGATGGGCGGTCAGCGCCGCCTCGACCTCGTCGGGCTCGACGCGGAAACCGCGGATCTTCACCTGGCGGTCGAGCCGTCCCAGGAACTCGAGGATGCCGTCCGGACGGTGGCGGACGCGGTCGCCGGTGCGGTACAGGCGGGCGCCGCCGCCTGCTCCGCCGGCGCCGGCCTCGCCGTCGCCGGGATCGGGCACGAAGCGCTCGGCGGTCAGGTCGGGCCGTCCCAGGTAGCCGCGCGCCAGGCCGTGCCCGCCGGTGCATAGCTCGCCCGGCACGCCGATCGGCACCGGCAGCAGGCGGCTGTCCAGCACCCGCACGGTGGTGCCGGCGATCGGCCGGCCGATCGGCACCGAGGCCCGCACCAGGGCGGGATCGTCGAGGCGGCAGCAGCTGGTCAAGGTGCCGTTCTCGGTCGGGCCGTAGCCGTCGATCAGCCGCAGGCGAGGGTGGGCGGCCAGGGTGCGCCGGACGGGTTCGGGGCCCAGCGCGTCGCCGCCGGCCACCAGCTGGCGCAGGGTGCCGAGGGCCGGCAGGGCCTCCTCCACGGCGAGGTGGAAGAGGCCGGTGGTGAGCCACATCGAGGTGACGCCGCGCTGCCGCAGCGCGATGCCGAGGGCATGGGGTTCGAGCGCCTCGTCGGGCAGGATCTGCAGCCGCCCGCCGTGCAGGAGAGCACCCCAGATCTCGAGCGCCGAGGGGTCGAAGGTGAGCGCCGTGAGCTGCGCCCAGACCTCGCCGGGGCCGAAGGCGGCGCAGTCGCCGTCGATCAGCCGCAACACCGCGCGGTGCGGCACCGCCACGCCCTTGGGCACGCCGGTCGAGCCCGAGGTGTAGTAGACGCAGGCGAGGGAGTCCGCGGCCGCCCCGGGACCGAAGGCGGGAGCGGCGCCGCCGCCGGCGCCATTCGCAGTCGTGGCGCCACGGGTGCCATCCGCAGCCGCGGCGCCACGGGCGCCGTCCGCAGCCGCGGCGTCGGCGGCGCCCATCTCCAGCACCGCGAGGCCGGGGAGCCGGGACGTGACGGCGGCGAGCATCTCCGCCCAGCCGCCTTCCGGCTGGCGCTCGACGATCAGGATCTCCGCGCCGCAATCCGCGAGCAGCCAGGCCTGGCGGTCGGCGGGAGCGGCCGGGTCGAGGGGCACGTAGGCGGCGCCGGCTTGCAGCGTCGCGAGCATCGCCACGATCGCCTCGGGTCCGCGGCGCAGCGCCAGCGCCACGCGGGTTTCGGGCGCGGCGCCGCGCGCCCGCAGGCGGCCCGCCAGGCCGCGGGCCAGGCGGTCGAGCTCGCCGTAGGTGAGGCGCCGGTCGCCGGCCCCGACCGCCACGGCGCCCGGGGCCGACCGCGCCACCGCGGCGAAGCGCGCATGGATGGTCGGCCCGAGCGGGGCGGCCGCCGCGGGCCAGGCGGGGCCATGCCCCCAGGCCCGCAGCTGCTCCCGCTCGGCGGCGGGCAGCAGCGGTAGGTCGTCGATTGCCGGGCCGGCCGCGCCGGCGCTTGCCGCATCGGCTGAACCGGCGCTCACCGCATCGGCTGAACCGGCGCTGACCGCATCGGCCGAATCGGCGCTTACCGCGCCGGCAAGCAGCGTCTCGAGGCGCGCCAGCAGACGCGCCGCCGTGACGCGCTCGAAGAGGTCGGCGCTGTGCTCGAGCTCCAGCCGGACGGCGCCGTCAACTTCGGCGGCGTAAAGCGTCAGGTCGAAGCGCGCCGACGCCTCGGCGAGCGGCACCGCGGTCAGCCGCAGCCCTGGCAGGGCGAAGTCCCGGCGCGGGAAGTCCTGCATGCTGAACATGGCCTGGAATAGCGGCGTGCGCGAGAGGTCGCGCTCCGGGCGCAGGTCCTGGACCAGCTGCTCGAAGGGGACCTCTTGCCGCGAGTAGGCGTCCAGCGTCACCGCGCGCAGCCGGCGCACCAGGCCGCGGAAGCTCGGTCCGCTGCCGAGGTCGGCGCGCAGCACCACCGTGTTGAGCAACACCCCGATCAGCCCTTCCAGCTCGCGCCGGTCGCGCCCCGCCACCGGCGAGCCGATCAGGATGTCCTGCTGGCCGGCATGGCGCGCGAGCAGCGCGGCGAAGGCCGCGAGCAGGCCCATGAACAGGGTCGCCGACTCCCCCCGGCAGAGCTTCAGCAGGGCGGCGGCCAGCGGCGGCGCCAGGATCGCGTGCACGCTGGCGCCGCGGAAACCCTGCACCGCCGGCCGCGGCCAGTCGGTGGGCAGCTCGAGCGCCGGCAGCGGCGGCGCCAGGCGTTGCCGCCAGGCGGCGATCTGGGCTGCCAGCTCGGGGCCGGCGAGGCGGCGGCGCTGCCACAGGGCGTAGTCGGCGTACTGCACCGGCAGCTCGGGGAGCGCGGGCGTCGAGGCCCGGTAGAGCGCCGCCAGCTCGCCCAGGAAGACGGAGACCGACCAGCCGTCGGACACGATGTGGTGCATCGCCAGCGCCAGGACGTGCCGTTCCGGCTCCAGCCGCAGCAGCGCCAGGGCCAGCAGCGGCGGCCGCGCCAGGTCGAAGGGGGTGGCCGCGACGTGCGCCGCCAGGCGCTCCGCCTCGCCGCCGCGCCTGGCCGCGGGCAGGGCGGCCAGGTCGGCGACGGGGAGCCGGATGGGCGGCGCGTCGGTGCCGTCCAGCACGCGCTGCACCGCGCCGCCGTCCACCTCGACGAAGGCCGTGCGCAGCGTTTCGTGCCGCCGTGCGATCTGCCGCAGGCTGGCGGCGAGCGCGGCCACGTCGAGGCGCCCGTCGAGCCGGGCGGTCTGCGAGACGTTGTAGGCGGGGTTGCCCGGTTGCAGGCGGTCCAGGAACCAGAGCCTCTCCTGGGCAAAGGACAGCGGCAGGTCGCCGCCGCGCGGCGCGCGCGGGACCGGTGCGGCCGCCGCCGGCGCGCCGGCCTTCCGCTCGGCGGCGATCAGGGCTGCGAGGCTGGCCGCGGTGGGCGCCTCGAACAGCCGCCCCAGCGGCAGGTCCACGCCCAGCTGCTCGCGGACGCGCGACAGCAGCTGGGTGCCCAGCAGCGAGTGCCCGCCGAGCGCGAAGAAATCGTCCTCGACGCCGACGCGCTCGATGCCGAGCACGCTGCCGAAGAGCCCCGCGGCCTGCTCCTCCAGCGGATCGCGCGGCGCCACGTACGGGTTGGGGAGGTCCGGCCGCGCGTGGCCGCCCGCCGCCGCCGCTGCCGCGGCCGCCGCGGCCAGGTCGGCGGGGCGGGTCGAGCGGGCGCGCTCCATCTCTGCCGGCAGGGCGCGGACGGAGACCGCGACGCGCGGCAGGAGCGGACCCGCGAGGATGCGATGAAACGCCTCCACCGCCTCGGCCGGCGTCATGCCCTGCTCCGGCTCCGGCCGCCGCTCCGGTGCCCAGCCCGCCGGGCGTTCGCTCCCCCGGGTGGCCTGGGCGCGGATCGCCCGGCCGGCGTCGACGCGCTTCAGGGTGAACTCCTCGATCCGCACCCGCTCCTGCCCCTGCTCGTCGACGATCGAGACGTCGAAGGCCAGGGTCTCGGCAGCCGCGCCGGCCGCGGCCGATGCCGGCCGGCGCAGCCGGGCATGGCTGAAGAAGCGGCGAGGCAGCGGCGCATGGGCCACGAGCCGCCGGTACGACAGCGGCAGGTAGTCGCCGCCGCCGCGCCGCACGAACGTTTCGGCGAAGCTGGTGGCGGCGTCGAGCAGGGCGGGATGGAGATGGAACTCATCGAGGTCGCCGGTCAGCTCCGGCGCCAGCTCGAGCAGGCCCACCACCTCGTCGGCGCCGCCGGCCGCCGCCGCCGCCGCGCCTTCTTGGCCCGCGGCGCCGGCGCCCGGCTGCCCGCCGACCCAGACCGTCCGCAGCCCTTCCCAGCGTGGTCCGAGGCCGGCCAGCCGCAGCCCGTCGCGATAGTCCGCCCCCAGGTCCACGCGGCCCCGTGAAAGGAGCGCCGCGAGATTCCGGGGCGCGCCGGCGGCCGCGAGGTTTCCGGCGGCCGCGAGGTTTCCGGCGACCGCGAGGTTTCCGGCGTCCGCGAGGTTTCCGGCGTCCGCCACGTCTCCGGCGACCGCGGTGTTCGTGGCCATCTCGGCGCCCCCGGCGGCCGCCGTGCCCGCGTCGTCCGCCGGGGCGGCGGCGCCCACCCAGCCGCTCGCGTGCTCCTGCCAGCCGTCCGCCGCGGCGCGGCTGCCGATCGCGAAGTGGAAGCCGTCGCCGTTGCGGCGCAGCACGGTGCGCAGCTCGCGGGTCTCGCCGTCGGCCACCGCCAGGGGCGCCAGGAAGGCCACGTTGCGCAGCTCGAAGGCCGCCGCCCCGTCGGCGGCCGCTGCTGCGGCGGCGAAGCCGTTACCGGTCACCGCGCGGAAGGCCGCGCCCGCCATCTCGAGATAGGCGGTGCCGGGCAGCACCGGGGTGCCTCCCAGGCGGTGCTCGTCCAGGATCCAGGTGGCGTCGGCGCGCAGGCGGGTGAGGAAGGTCTCCTCGCGCTCGGCGCCCGCTGCGGCCGCGGCGCGTCCGCTGAGCAGCGGATGGATGACGGCGGCGTCCGGCAGCCGCTTCTCGCCGGCGGCGGCACGGGCGCCGGTGACGCCGGCGGGCCTGGTGGCCGGCTGGACGCCGCCGGCAGGTCCCGCTGCCGGGATCGTGCCGGCAGCGGCGCCCGCCGCGGGAACGCCGCTACCGAGCCGGGCCGCCATCTCCGTCATGCCCGCCCTCCCCGCCATTCCCGCCATCCCG
>DATKFK010001061.1:0-3263 GCA_035544375.1 Thermoanaerobaculia bacterium | reverse complement strand
GCCAAGCCGATGATCAGCAGGGCAGCCGCCAAAGCGGCCGTCCGCAGCGCCTGCACCACCGGCGCCGCCTGCCTCGGCCGGCGACGGATCGTAGCCGCCGGGTCCACTAGAACTTCACTTTCGGCGCCGTCTCTGCGCCCTCCTGGGCCTTGAAGTAGGGCTTGACGTCGAAACGGTTGCCGAAGAAGCCGGCGATCAGCACCGTCGGGAAGCTTTGGCGCTTGGTGTTGAAACCCTGGGCCGCCTCGTTGTAGCGCTGGCGCTCGACGGTGATGCGGTTTTCGGTGCCTTCCAGCTGGGCCTGCAGGTCGCGGAAGTTCTGCGTCGCCTTGAGGTCCGGATACTTCTCGACCACGACCATCAGGCGCGACAGCGCGCCGCCCAGCTGCGCCTGCGCCTGCTGGAACTTGTCGAGGTCTGCCTGCGAGGTCGGCGGGGCGCCGGCCACCTGCTGCGTCACCTGGCCGGCCTTGGCGCGCGCCTCGGTCACCTGGGTGAACGTGTCCTTCTCGAAGCTGGCGGCGCCCTTCACCGTCTCCACCAGGTTGGGCACAAGGTCGGCCCGCCGCTGGTAGGTGTTCTGCACCTGCCCCCACTGCTGCTGCACCTGCTGGTCGAGCGCCACCAGCGAGTTGTAGGCGCCGACCGCCGCGCCGCCGACGATCAGCACCCCCAGCACCAGCACCGCCAGACATCCGATCGCCGCGTATTTCATGATCTCCCTTTCGCCGCCCTCGACGGGGCGGGAGTTTCGCTGGTTCGTCCGGGACGCCGGCCGGGGGCCCGGGCTCGCCGGGGCCCCGGCTTACCGGAAGCGCCGGAAGGCGAAGAGGTTCTGGCGCAGCCAGCTCTTCGGGAAGTCGACGTAGGTGAGGCCGTAGCCGGTGGGCCGGCGGTCGTCCGGCAGGTAGAAGGTGCCGAACAGGTGATCCCAGATCGCCAGCTTGGTGCTGAAGTTCATCCCCGGCGGCTCGAGGTCCACGGCGTGATGCCAGCGGTGGGCCTCGGGGCCGTTGATCAACAGCTGCAGCGGCCCGCTCCTGACGTCGACGTTGGAGTGGATGTACATGCCCCAGACCGCGCTGATCATGCCCTTGATCACCGGCACCACCGGCGCGGCGCCCAAAAGCACCATCGGCGCCGCTTCGATCGTCTGGTTGATCAGGATCTCGAACATGTGCGACCGCGTGCCGGCCAGCCAATCGACGTGCTTGGTCGAATGGTGCGCCTCGTGCAGCCGCCACAGGAACAGGTTGTGGTGCTGCCAGCGGTGGAACCAGTAGATGTACAGGTCGTGGGTGACCACGAAGAAGCCGACCTGGGCCCACAGCGGCCAGCCCGAGATGAGGTGCAGCCGCGACAGGTGGGTGGTGCCGTCGAGCCACTGGATCAGCTTGCCGATCACCACCGCCAGGATCAGGTTCTGCAGGATGGTGTAGAACAGCAGGTCGGTCCAGAAGCCCTCGCGGAAGAACCGTTCGCCGCGGTCGTAGGGCCGCACCCGCTCGAGCAGGATGAGCACGCCGACGGAGCCCAGGATGACCGCCGTCGAGAGCGCCGTCCAGCCGTTGAAAGTCATGCGCTAAGACCTCCTCGCCCCAAATGCACCGCCCGAGCGCCCCCGCTCCCACCCCGACCGCCCCCGCCCCCGCCCCCGCCAGCTCCCGGCGTCCCGCCGCCGCTCCCTCCCCGCCTCGCCCATCCGCTCCATACTACCCCGCCACCCCGAGCCCGCTCTTGACCCGCCGCAGCTTGGCGATGGCCGCCAGCTCGCCTTCGTAGACCCGCTTGACGCCGTCGCCCAGCGACTTCTCGATGTCGCGGATGTTCGCCACCAGCCGCAGGAAGCCGCCGATCTCGACCGACGCCGCCTGGTCGCTCCCCCACAGCGCCCGGTCCAAGGTGATGTGGCGCTCGACGAAGGTGGCGCCCAGCGCCACCGCCGCCCAGGTCGGCGCCAGCCCGGTCTCGTGGCCGGAGTAGCCGACCGGACACTCCGGATACAGCTGCCGCAGCGTCTCGATCATGCGCAGGTTGAGATCGCCCGGCGGACACGGATAGGTCGAGGTGGAGTGGGCGATCAGCAGGTCGCGGCGCCCCAGCAGGTTCACCGCCTCGTCGATCTCCGCCGCCGTGGACATGCCGGTCGAGAGCATCACCGGGCGCCCGGTCGAGCGCACCTTGCGCAGCAGGTCGTGGTCGGTCAGCGACGCCGAGGCGATCTTGTAGCACGGCGGCTCGAAACGCTCGACGAAGTCCACGGCCGTTTCGTCCCAGCAGGACGCGAACCACAGGATGCCGCGCTCGCGGCAGTGGCGGTCGATGGCGGCGAACTCGGCGTCGCCGAACTCCATGCGCCGCCGGTACTCGATGTAGGAGATCCGCCCCCAGGGCGTGTCGCGCTCGAGATGCCACTGCTCCTTCGGCACGCACCGCTCCGGCGTGCGCTTCTGGAACTTGACCGCCTGGGCGCCCGCCAGGTAGGCGCCGTCGATCAGCTTCCTGGCCATGTCGAGCGAGCCGTTGTGATTGATGCCGATCTCGGCGATGACCAGCACCGGCTCGGCGCCGCCCACGCGCCGCCCGCCGATCTCGACCGTCGCCGCTCCGGCGCTGCTCGCTGTGCTCATCGTTCCTCCTTCTCCGCGGGCTCGGCGCGCAAGCTCAGGATCCACTCGGCGAAGTCGCGGAACGCGCCGTGCCCGCCGCGCGCCGTGCAGCGGTGATGGCAGGCGGCCAGCAGCTCGGGCATGGCGTCGGCGGGCGCCGCGGTCAGGCCGCGCTCGCCGATCGCCGCCATGATCCCGAGATCGTTCACGTCGTCGCCGATGTAGGCCAGGGCATCGACCTCGAGACCGGTCTCGGCGAGCACCGCCGGCAACCGCGCCGCCTTGTCCTGGACGCCCAGGAAGAGGTGCGGCAGGCGCAGCTTGGCCGCGCGCCGCTCGACGCAGCCGCTCTGCTCGCGGGTGATGATCGCCGTCGCGATGCCGGCGATGCGCAGCCGCTCCACGCCCATGCCGTCACGAACCGAGAAGCGCCGCAGCGCCTCGCCGCGGTCGGAGTAGTAGACCCCGCCGTCGGTGAGCACGCCGTCGCTGTCGGTCAACACCAGCCGCAGGCGCCGGGCGCGCGCGCGGAGCTCCGCGGCCGGCAGGGGCGCGGCACCCGAGGTCGCGATGGGGTCCAGGAGGGTGGGCATCCGCGCCGCCCTTACCATGCCGTCCAGCCGCCGTCGACGATCAGGTTGGCGCCGGTCATGT
>DATKFK010001060.1:0-4879 GCA_035544375.1 Thermoanaerobaculia bacterium | reverse complement strand
CCGCCGTCTGGCCGACGGCGACCTCGAGTTCCTCGGGCGCATCGATCAGCAGGTCAAGGTGCGCGGGGTGCGCGTCGAGCCCGGCGAGATCGAGGCGCTGCTCGCCGAGCATCCCCGGATCGGCGAAGCGGCGGTCGTCGCCGCCGGCGAGCCCAGCGGCACGGCCGACCCAGGCGGCACGGCCGGCCCGGGCGGTCGCCTGCGGCTGATCGCCTACGTGGTCCCTCGCCCTTGCCGGGAGGAGGTGGCGGCGGCGGCGATGGACGGCGGCGCGACGGCAGCGGAGCCCGAAGCCGGCGAGCTGCGCGACTTCCTGGCGGCCCGGCTGCCCGCGGCCATGGTGCCCTCCGCCTTCGTGCGCCTGGCCGCCATGCCGCTCGCCCCGACCGGCAAGATCGACCGGCGCGCGCTCGCGCAGCTGCAGCCGGCCGTCGCGCCGCTCGCGGCAGCGGCGGCGTACGCGGCGCCGGGCACGCGGGTCGAGCGGCTCCTGGCGGGCATCTGGGGCGAGGTGCTGGGCAGCGGGCGGCGAGGCGTCGAGATCGGCATCCACGACAACTTCTTCGATCTCGGGGGTGACTCGATCCTGAGCATCCAGGTGGCCGCGAGGGCGGCCCAGTCAGGCTGCCGGATCACCCCGAAGCAGCTCTTCGAATGCCAGACGATCGCCGAGCTGGCGCTGGCGGCGGACACCGTGTCCGCGCTCGCGGCCGAGCAGGGGGCGGTCAGCGGACCGCTGCCGCTCACTCCCATCCAACACTGGTTCCTGGCGCAGCGGCCGATCGATCCGCAGCACTTCAATCAGTCGCTGCTGATGCGGCCCGCCCGGCCGCTCGCGCCGGCGGTGGTGGCGCGCGCCTGGGGTGCGGTGCTGCTGCACCACGATGCGCTGCGCCTGCGCTTCGCCGAGGAAGGGGGAAGGTGGCGGCAGTGGTGCGCCGCTCCGGCAGGGAGAGTGCCCTTCGCTCACGTGGATCTGGCCGCCTTGGGCGGCGGCGGCCAGGGCGCGCCGATCGAGGGCGGGGCCGCGGCCGCTGCTCTCGCCACCAGCGCCGGCCAGGCGCAATCGAGCTTCGACCTCGACGGCGGGCCGCTGGCGCGAGCGGTCTGGTACTCGCTGGGCGGCGGCGTGTCCCGGCTGCTGCTGGTGGTTCATCACCTGGCGATCGACGCCGTTTCCTGGCCCACGCTGCTCGCGGACCTGGAGACGGCCTGCCGGCAGGCGGCGGCAGGCCAGGCGATCCGGCTGCCCGCCAAGACCACGTCCTACCGGGAGTGGGCGGAGCGTCTCTCCACCCGGGCGCGCGAGCTCGTGTCGCCGCCGCTGGCATGGTGGATGGCGCAGCTCGAGGGGGCACCCGCGCTTCCCGTCGATCTCCAGGGCGGCCGCAACCTCCAGGCGTCGGAGCGTACGGTGACCGTCTGGCTCGATGCCGAGGAAACCTCGCGGCTGCTGCTCGCGCCGGAGCCGCGGGGTGGCAGGGGCGCTCAGGTCGAGGAGCTGCTGCTGGCGGCCCTGGTGCACACCCTGGCGCGCTGGACGGGGCCGCTGGGAGCCCCGGCCGTGGACGTCGAAGGGCATGGGCGGGAGCAGCTCTTCGGCGACCTCGATCTGACGCGCACCATCGGGTGGTTCACCAACCTCTACCCGTTGCGGCTGACCGTGCCGCCGCAAGCCGGTCCGATCGCGGTCCTGGCAGCCCTGCGGGAGCATCGGAGCGCTCTCGCCGGCGCCGGCGGCGGCCTCGGCTACGGCTTGCTGCGCTTCCTGGACGAGGAGGCGGCGCCGCGGCTGGCAGCGCTGCCAGCCGCGCCGGTCGCGTTCAACTATCTGGGCCAGCTCGACGCCGCCGGCGATGACCGCCTCTTCGTTCCCACCGGCGAGCCCTGCGGACCGCTGCGCAGCCCGCACGCCCTGCGCAGCCATCTGCTGCTGCTCAACGGGGTGATCGTCGGCGGCCGGCTGCGGGTCGACTGGAGCTACAGCGAGAACCTTCACCGCCGCGGGACCGTGGAGCAGTTGGCGGCCGAGCTCGCCGGCTGCCTGCAAACACTGCTCCGGCAGCGCCCAACCTCCCCGGTCCGCGGCGCGGCAGCGGCCGACTTTCCGTGGAGCGGCCTCGACGCGGCGGCGCTCGCGCGCCTGCTCGCCGCCGAGCCGCGGATCGAGGACCTCTACCCCCTGTCGCCGCTGCAGGAGGGCATCCTCTTCCACTGCCTGTCGGCACCCGGCGGCGGCTTCTACGTCGAGCAGGTGAGCTGCCGCCTCGGCGGCGAGCTCGACGCCGAGGCGTTGGCGGCAGCCTGGCGCCGCGTCGTCGCGCGCCACCCGGTGCTGCGCACCGCGCTCCGCTGGCGGGAGCTGCCGCGGCCGTTGCAGGCGGTGCTCAGCGAGGCCGAGGTCGAGCTCGAGCTCCTGGACTGGCGCCACCTGCCGGCCTCGGAGCAGGAGTGGCGATGGCACCTGCTGCTGCGCGCCGACCGCCGGCGCGGATTCGACCTCGAGCGCGCCCCCTTGATGCGCTGGACGCTGGTGCGCACCGGGCAGGAGCAGCACCGCTTCCTCTGGACGCACCACCACGTCCTGCTCGACGGCTGGTCCTATGGCGCCGTGGTGGGCGAGTTCCTGGCCTGCTACGAAGGGCTGCGCAGCGGCGCCGAACCCCGGCTCCAGGAGCGCCCCCCCTTCCGCGACTACATAGTTTGGCGCGAGCGTCAGGACGGGGCACTGGCGCGCGCTCACTGGGCGCGGCGCTTGCTGGGGCTCAGCCGGCCGACGCCGGTGCCTGGCCAGCGCGAGCCCGGCGCCCGGGCCGCACTGTGGCGGTCGAGCACCGCCTGGCTGGACCGGCAGGCGACGGCGGCGCTGCAATCGTGGGCCCGCCGCCATCAACTGACCCTCAACACGCTGCTGCAAGGGGCCTGGGCGATGCTCCTCGGCGGTCCAGCGAAGGCGGCCGGCGACGACAGCGTGCTGTTCGGCACCACCATCGCGGGGCGGCCGCCGGAGCTGGCGGGAGTGGAAGCGATGGTCGGGCTGCTGATCGACACGCTGCCGGTGCGCGTGGATCTCGGCTCTCCGGCGCAGCCGCTCATTCCCTGGCTGCGGCGGCTGCAGCGGGAGCAGGCGGAGCTGCGCCATCACGGCTACGCCTCGCTGGTCGAGATTCAGGGCGCGAGCGCCATCCCGCGAGGCCTGCCGCTGTTCACCAGCCTGCTGATCTTCGAGAACTATCCCCGCGACGCCGCGCTGCGGCAGCCGGGCGGCCCGCTCGCCCGCCTTCTCCTGGACGAGCAGCGGGTGGCCGGCCAGATGAGCTATCCGCTGACGCTCTACGGCTTGCCCGGCGAGGAGCTGGCGCTGCGCATCGACCACGACGGCGCCCGCTTCGAGCCCGGCGCCATCGAGCGCTTGCTGCGCGGCCTCGTCCAGCTGCTCCGGGGCATGGCCGAGGAGACCGCGGGCGCGTCCGCCGAACGCCGCATGGCCGAGCTGATGCCGTTTGCCGAGGCCGAGCAGCGGCAGCTGCGCGGCGGCCGGCGAAGCCTCCCGCCGCCGACCGCCGCCGCCCACCGCGAAGCCGTTCCCACCTTGCCGCGCAACTCCCTCGAGCGGGTGCTGGCGGCAATCTGGTCGGAGCTGCTGGCGGGGCGGCAGATCGGCATCCACGATGGTTTCTTCGCCGCCGGCGGCGACTCCCTGCTCGCCCTGCGCCTGGCCGCCAGGCTCGAGGAGGTCCTCGGCGTCGAGGTGCCGCTCCCCCTGCTCCTTGGGGTGCGGGACATCGCCGAGCTCGCGGAGCTGCTCGCCGGGCCTGATCTCGCGGAGCTGCTCGCCGGGTCCGAACCGGTCGAGCTCGGCTCCGAACCGGCCCGGCTTCCAGCAACCGCCACGCCCCCCGGCGGCGGCTCGGCCGTCGCCGGCTTCGCGGACGGATCCTCCGTTCACCTCTCCGTGCCCTCCATGCCGGTGTCCGCCGCGGCGGATCCGCGAGAGGGCTGATCGACGACCATCGACGACACCGGGAGCATCGCCATGCAAGACTCCTTCACCAGCCCGATCCCGCCGCAGCCGGTGCCGCACGGCGCGCCGTTCCGGGCGGCGGCCCTCGCGGCAGACGCCGCGCCGCTCGGCTTCCGCTTCGCGCGCTCCGCGGCCGCCGCCGGGCCGGCGAAGCTGCGCCAGATCCTGGCGCGAGCGGCGCGGCCCGGAGTGATCTCCTTCGCCATCGGCCAGCCGGCGGCGGAGCTGCTGCCGGCGCAGGCGCTCGCAGCGGCGCAGGCGCGCGTGCTGCCGCGGCTGCCCGCGGCGCTGCAATACAGCGCGCCCTACGCGCCGCTCAAGGCGCAGATCGTGGAGCTGATGGCCCTGCGCGGCGTCGCCTGTACCGCCGAGCAGGTCTTCCTGACCTCCGGCTCGCAGCAGGGGATGGACCTGCTGGCGCGCCTGTTCGTGGATCCGGGCGGCGCGGTGCTGCTCGAGCGGACGGTGTACGAGGGCATCCATCTGGCGGCCGGCAGGCTGGCGCCCCGGCTGCTCGCCCTGCCGACGCAGCCGGAGACGGGCTTGGCGGTCGAGGCCGTAGAGGGCTGGCTGGCGCGCGGCATCCAGCCGCAGCTGCTCTATACCATCCCCTGCGGCCACAACCCGCTGGGCGTCACGCTCAGCGGCGCCAAGCGGCAACGCCTCGTCGAGCTGGCCCGCGACCACCGTTTCCCGGTGCTCGAGGACGACGCCTACGGCTTCCTGCATTACGGGGAGTCGCCGTCGCCGCCTCCGCTGCGGGCGCTCGACGAGCGCTGGGCGATCTATCTCGGGTCCTTTTCGAAGATCCTGGCGCCGGCCCTGCGCGCCGGATGGCTGGTGGTGCCGGAGGAG
>DATKFK010001059.1:0-3574 GCA_035544375.1 Thermoanaerobaculia bacterium | reverse complement strand
CGCGGCGGCGCTGATTTGCGTGATGCTGGGGTTCCTCGCGGTCGTGCTGGCGGAGATGCTGCGGCGCCGCAAGCCGTTCGCCGCCGCGACTGCCATCGCGCTCGCCGCGGTCGCGCTGATGACGCTGTCGCCGCCGCTGTGGCTGGCGCTGGCGACCCACGTTCTGCTCCTGGCCGCGCTCCTGGCCGTGGCCTGGATCTCCGGCCGGCAGCTGCTCGTGGTCCTGGCCATACCCTTCTACGAGGCGGCGGTCATCACTTCCTCGTACCTTTTGAACGGCGCCATCTCGCCGGCAGCGACGCTCCTGGTCGTCGCGCTCGTGCCGTACGCGCTCTTCATCGCCTATCCGCTGGCCTTGGGCGCCCGGGCCGGGGAATCGATCGCCCCCTACGTCGCGGCGGCCCTGGCCGGCCTCGTCCTCTTCGCCTGCGGTTGGGCGGTGCGCGGCGACCTGCCCGTCGCCTGGCGCTGGTCGATCGGGCTGGTGCCGCTGCTGGCAGCGCTGGCGATGTCCTCGTTGCTGTGGCGAGTCCGGGCGCTCGCGCCGCGCGAGCCGCGCCTGACGCTCGTGGCCGCGACCGCACTGGCGTTTTTCAACGCGTCGATTCCAATGCTCCTGCCCGCATCCTGGACGGTCGTCCTGTGGGCGCTCGAGGTCGTCGCGCTGGTGTGGCTCTTCACGCGCCTCCCGCACCGCCTCGTCCGCGCCCCGCAAATCAGCACTGCGGTAGCATCGTCGCAGGGCGCTGACACTTCCTACAGGTCGCTGCTCGTGTGGAGCATCCTCGTCGCTGCCGCCGTCTTTTTCTGCCTGGCCTTCGACGCCGACCTCTTCGCGCCCTGGACCCTCTACGCCGTCTACCCGGTTTGCGGTGCGGCGATGATTTTCGCGGCGTATCTCGCGCGGCGCGATGCCCCCGCGGTGCAGCCGCTCCTGTCGGTGGCCGGACTGTTCGAGCTCTGGTTCCTGCTCAATCTCGGCATTGCCAACTTCTATCGCTCGGCCAACGGCGCGCTGAGCTTCGACTTCCAGTCCACGCCGCATGCCGCGGATGCCGCGTACACCGTCGCCTGGGCCGTCATCGCCACCGGCCTGCTCCTCTTCGGCTACCGGATCGGTTGGCCCGCCGCCCGCGGCGCGGCCCTCGCCCTGCTCCTGACCACGACGGCCAAGTGCCTGGCCAACGACCTGCCGCGCCTCCGCGGCCTCTACCTGGTGGTCTCGCTCGTCGGTCTCGCTTTGTCGCTCGCCGTCGTCAGCGCCGTCATCCAGCGCCACCTGAACGGCAAGCCGCCAGCAGCATCGCCGGCCCGCAGCGCCCTCGCAGACTGAGGCCCGCCGGGTACGCCCGCGGACCGTCTCGGTAACCTCGCTCTTTCGGTCGCGGGCCGGGGCCGCCGGCGCGGCAGGGTGCTACGATCTCGGCATGGCCGCATTGGATGAGCAGGTAGCCCTCGCCACGGAGGCGATCCCGGGTATCGCCGCGCTGTCCGTCTTCGGCTCGCGGGCGACCGGCACGGCCCGGCCAGACAGCGATCTGGACGTGGCGGTGCTGCCTGCCGGCGGCGCGTCTCGTCGCCATCTCCAAGTCGCCGTGGCCGTGGCCTTGGCGGATCTTGCGCCCGAGGGGCGGGTGGACGTGATCCTGCTCGACGAGGCGCCGGAGCTTCTTCGGCACCAGGTCCTCGCAACGGGCCGCCTCGTCCTCTGCCGCGACGCGCGGGCCTGGCGAGACCTGCGGGTGCAGACGATGCGCGAGCACGGTGACCGAGAATGGGTGCGCGACCTCCTCCGCCGCGCAACGGCAGAGGCTCGAGAAAGGGGAGAGAGGTGGTCGATCGGGACGCGCTGTCCAGTCGCTTGGACGCACTCGAAACCTACCTGGCTGAGCTGCGGTCCTTCTGACCGCCAGCCGCGACGAGTTCGTGCGTGAGCAGTCCCCGGTAACCTCCCTGCTCCGATCACGGTAGGAGGCACAGGGATCGGGTGACGAGATCGCCCGACGTCCCACAAGGGAGGGAGGTCCCGTGCGCGCTTTCGAGCTGCTGGCCGGCACCGTCCAGGACGTGCGCTTCGCTGCCCGGATGCTGCGCCGCAACCCCGGCTATGCCGCGGTCGCGGCGCTGACCTTGGGGCTGGGCATCGGCGCCAGCACCGCGGTGTTCAGCGTCGTCGAGTCGGTGCTGCTGCGCCAGCCGCCGCTCGGCGACCCCGACCGCCTGGTGATGATCTGGTTGGACGACCACCAGCACGGCTTTCCGCGCGACGAGATGTCCTACCCGCGCTTCGAGGACACCCACCGCCCCGGCACCTCCCTGGCCGGCGTCGCCGCCTTCGAGCGCCAGTCGTTCGTGCTCACCGGCAGCGACGAGCCCGAACAGCTGAGCGGCGTCGCCGCCAGCGCCGGTTTGTTCTCGGTGCTGGGGGTCCACGCCGCCCTGGGCCGCACCTTCGTCGCCGGCGAGGACGTCGCCGGCAACGACCGGGTGGCGGTGCTCAGCCACGCCCTGTGGGTCCGCCGATTCGGCGCCGACCCGGGCATCGTCGGCCGCCGCCTGCAGCTCAACTCCCAGCCGTACGTCGTCGTCGGCGTGATGCCGGCCTCCTTCGCCTTCCCGGAGCGCCGGCAGGAGCTTTGGGTGCCGCTCGCCCCGGATGCCGCCAGGCGCGCCGCCCGCAGCGCGATCTGGCTTTCGGTCGTCGCCCGCCTGCGCCCGGGCATCAGCCCGGCGCAGGCCACTGCCGAGCTCGACGCCCTGAACCGCCGCCTCGGCGAACAGTACCCGCTCACCGACCAGCGCGCCGGCACGGTCCTGGTGAAGCTGCGCGACCAGGCCGCCGAGCCGGTGCGCTCCGGCCTCCTGGTGCTGGCCGCCGCGGTCTTCATGGTGCTGCTCGTGGCGTGCGCCAACGCCGCGGGCCTGCAGTTGGCGCGCGCCGCCGGACGCGACCGCGAGCTGGCGGCACGCCTCGCCCTGGGTGCCGGACCGGGCCGCCTGGTGCGCCAGCTGCTGGTCGAAAGCCTGGCGCTCTCCGCGCTGGGCGGCTTGCTCGGCCTCCTGCTCGCGGCCTGGGGCGTGCGCGGCCTGCCCGCGCTGGCGCCCGCCGAGCTCGAGCCGCTGCGCGGCGTGCGCCTCGACCTCGGGGCCGCGCTCTTCGCCTTCGCCGCCTGCTGCGCCGCCGGCCTCGCCGCCGGCGTCTACCCCGCCCTGCGACGATGCTTCCGTGGTCCTGATTTGCGGGGCGCGGACCGACCCGTAGGAAGTGTCAGCGCCCTGCGACGATGCGTCCGCAGTGCTGATTTGCGGGGCGCGGACCGCACCGCCGGCGCCGCGGCCGGCAGCCAGCGCCTGCGGCAGGCGCTGGTGGCGGCGCAGCTGGCGCTCGCGGTCGTGCTGCTGACCGGCTCGGGCCTGCTGCTCCACGGCCTGCTGCGGCTCGAAAACGCCGATCCCGGCTTCCGCGCCGATCACCTGCTCGCCGCCAGGATCAGCCTTCCCGTGGCCCGCTACGCCCAGGACGCCGCACGGCAGCAGTTCTTCGACCGCCTCGAGGAGCGCCTGCGCGCCGATC
>DATKFK010001058.1:0-2069 GCA_035544375.1 Thermoanaerobaculia bacterium | reverse complement strand
GTTGCCGGGGAGGCGTTCTGGAACGTCCAGCTCCAGGCGGTGGTGGGTTGACCGCTCGAGGTATCGATGAAGCTGACCGGGACTCCCTGGTAGATCGTGGCGGGGCTCCAGGTGAAGTTGGAGACGGGAACGCCGGGCAGCTGGCCGCCGCCGCTGAACAGGGTGTCGAAGATCGCGCTCGGATTGCCCGGTGGATAGCTGACGTAAACCAGGTCGAAGTGATCTTCGGTCGTCGGCACGTAGGAACTGCCGAGCTCGGGGCAAAGCTGCGCGATGATCGCCGAGCCCGGCGGGAGGTAGCGCTCGCCGACCAGCTCGCCGTATTCCTGCCCCTTGACGCCATAGCGGCCGGCAACGAAGTTCGGATCGGTGTAAGGTGCGTTCTGATTGCCGGCGTCGTAGGCGTCGTCGAGGGTGCCGTACTGGTAGATCCCCGGAGCCGACAACCACACCGTCGTCACGCTGTACCGCGCGATGCAGGTGCCCAAGGTCGGGGTCTGTGCCTGGGCGGCGCTGACCACCGCGGCGCCGAGGAGGAGGCACCCGCCAGCGGCGAGCAGAGCCGAGTGAGATCCGGAGGCGTCTATCCGCATGTGAGCTCTCATGACCCGACCACGAGGGCGGGTCGAAGCGCCGGCCGCCCTTGCAGCCCGACCGCAGTATTTGGGTGGGTATTGTGGGCTCCCGCCGGACCGCGGTCAAGTGACGGACGTCACAATGGCAACGTGTCGATGAACCCCGGGGGTGCGGTCAGCGGTGACGGCGAAGGCGAACTGCAAGGCCCCCTCCGGCAGCGGGGCGCTACACCGAGGCGAGTCTGGCGGGCCTGCGAGCCGACCCCGCCCTTGCCGCCGAGGAGGTGTCGAGCATTCTCTTCCCCGTCAAGTGGGGGCCGGTCTACGACCCTCAGGGGATGCTGGAGCATGGGATCGTACACATCCTTCGGCACCGCCGCCAGATCGAGCGGCTGCTCGGCGGTGGCGACCGTCGCAAACTCGTCGTCGTTCCGCGAGCCGAACGGACACGAGAACCCGGACAGCATGCCGATCGCGTCGGCGACGACGGTGGCCGACCCGGTTCACCTGGGGGCCTACAAGCTGTCGAAAGAGCAGCTCGACAAGCTCGATCAGGCGGAGCCGCTGCGTGTCGATCGACCGGCCACGGGCCCACTGTCGGAGGACCCGAAGGGCGGGCTCAAGCTGGCCGATGGCGGGTACTACCGCGGCGCCGATCCCGCGTCGCCGCAAGTGGGCGACGTTCGCATCCGTTTCGAGATCGTGAACCCAAAGACCGTCAGCACCGTTGGAGTGCAGACCGCTGACACCTTCGCCCCCTACCAGGCCAGCGCCGGCGGTACGGTGCTGCTGGTCGCGGCGGGCAATCACTCGGCGGCCGAGATGTTCAAGGCGGCGCAGGACGCCAACAAGACGCTGACCTGGGTGCTGCGGGCGGTAGGCTGGGCTCTCATGTTTGTGGGCCTGCTGCTGATCTTCAAGCCGATCTCGGTGCTCGGCGACGTGGTGCCGCTCGTCGGCGGCATGCTCGGCGCGGGCCTCGGCCTCTTCTCGTTCGTGCTCTCGAGCGCACTGTCGCTGGTGACGATCGCGATCGCCTGGGTCTTCGTGCGCCCGGTGCTGGGCATTGGCCTGCTGGTCATCGCCGGCGCCGCCTTTGCCCTGCTCATCGCCCGCGGCCGCAGGCAGAAACCCGCCGTTGCCACCGCACCGCCGCTCGCCACGGCCTGAACGGGCGAGTGCGTCAATCCATGATCGCTTCGGCGCACGATTGACCGCACTACTTCCGGTTGGCCTTCGGTCGGCTATCGCTCATTCCCGGGCGGCGATCTCCCGCTCGCCGACCACGGCCAGGGCCGTCGGCATCGTCGCCCCCGCCGGTGACGTTGATGGTATCTCAGAGACCGCGAGCTTTGCGGCACATTGCCCGAGGTCGGCGGCCTGCTGGAATGCGCCTTATCACTTTAAGGAACATACAAACGGCTTGACTTATCTGGCTGATTCTCCTAGAGTAAAGCACAATGGCCGCTTCGCTTTGCTTCAGGTGGGGAACAG
>DATKFK010001057.1:0-2683 GCA_035544375.1 Thermoanaerobaculia bacterium | reverse complement strand
CGGGCTCGGCGCCTCCGACACCTTCGGCGACCAGGAGACCTCGATCGCCGTCGATCCGAGCAATCCCAGCCACATCACGATCACCGCCTTCTCGGGCGGCTGGGGCGGCAGCGCGCCGATCTGGACCTCGACCGACGGCGGCGTCACCTGGGCCAAGAGCTTCACCGTCTCGGTGCCTCCCAACCAGCCCGACGCCAGCGGCTGCCCCTGCGACCAGACCCTCGATTACGGGCATGGCTCGGCGATCCTGTACGGCACCTTCCTGGGGTTCGGCAACTCCGACGAGCCGACCTGGAGCGGCGACACCGGCGACCCCGCCAACCTCGCCTCCTGGCAGTGGCTGACCAGCGGCGGCACCGCCCAGGACACCAGCCACACCACCTTCTCCGACCAGCCCTGGCTGATGGTCAATCGCGATCCCGACCTGGCGACCCAGGACGACGTCTACGTCGGCTACACCGATTACGGCGCCAGCCCGCCCGCCGATCACGTGGCGGTGTCGCTGGGCGCCAACCCCCCCTCGTTCGCCGGCAACCAGGACATCGTGGTGGGCACCTCGTCGGGCACCGGCTTCCTGGCCAGCGGGGCCATCCGCATCGCCACCGACCCCAACAACGGCACCGTCTACGCCGCGTGGGAGGACAACGTCAGCCTCGACCTCGCCACCTGCGCCAAGAGCGTCGATTTCCGCCTGTCGCGCTCGACCGACCATGGACAGAGCTGGTCGCTCAACGGCAACGGCAGCATCCTGGTCGCGACCCACGAATCCGACGAAGGCTGGCCCGACGATCCCAACCAGCCGGCCACCTCGTGCCACGGCAACGTCGAGAAGTTCGGCACCGTCAACGCCCTGCTCGGCGGCTCGGAGGCGGTGGCCGTCGATCCGGGAGACGGCGACGTCTACTACGTCTACCACGACCGCGACTCGGGCACCGCCAACAACCGCCTGCAGATCTCGCGGCTGACTGCCGACGGCCACGGCGGCCTCACCGTCGCCCAGACCTCCTTCGTCAGCGGCCAGGCGCAGGCGGCGCTGCCTTCAGTCGCGGTCGCCGCCAACGGCGCGGTCGCCGTGCTCTACGACATCTACGACGGCATCGTCAGCGGCTTCCCGCAGTTCGAGGTGCACCTGGCGATGAGCACCGACCACGCCGCCACCTGGACCGACCAGACGCTGGTCACCTTCCTGTCGCCCGCCACCAACTCCGCCAATCAGCGCCAGCGCGTGCTCGGCGACTATCAGCAGCTGAAGGCGGTCGGCAACACCTTCTACGCCGCCTTCCCCGCCAACGGCGCCGCCGCCGGGCGCTCCACCTCCAACATCGATCCCTTCTTCTACAAGGTGGCGGCGCCGCCGGTGCCGCTGCGCTTCTTCACCCTGGCGCCATGTCGCATCGCCGATACCCGCAACGCCAACGGACCGCTGGGCGGCCCGGTGCTCGCGGCCAACGGCGGCCGCGTCTTCCCCACGTTCAGCAGCAGCTGCGGCATTCCCGCGACGGCGCGCGCCCTGTCGGTGAACGTGACGGTGGTGGGCCCCACCGCGCCGGGCGACCTGCGCCTGTATGCCGGCGCCACGCCGCTGCCCGGCACCAGCACCATCAACTTCCGACCGGGACAGGTCCGCGCCAACAACGCCATGGTCGCGACCGGCGAGGGGGACATGGCCGTGCAGCTCGATTCCACGGGCACCGTCCACTTCATCCTGGACGTGAACGGCTACTTCGAATAGCGGTCGTCCACAGCTGCCGGAACAAGGCAGTCGAGCTGCCCGCCCGCACCCGTCGCCGCTCCCCAACCCTGACCGGCTCAGCCGGGGTGCCGCGGGCCGCCGGCACCGAGCTCTTCGACGGAGGTGCGGTCGTAAACCGTGCGCCAGCCCTCGGGGAGCTTGCGCATCGCGAGCGTGTAGAGCCCTCCGCGCTGCTTGCCGTCTTTCGTCTTGACCACGTACTTCCCCCACACCACCGCGGCGTCGCGGCCCAGCATGACGATCTCTTCCTCGGGGAGCTCGAGCGTGCCCATGGACGTGCCCTTCGACGGGTCGAAGCGCTGCCGGTACCAATCGAGCAGCGGCTGCCATCCGCGGATGACCTCGGCGTTACGCAGGTACACCAGCCCGCTCGATTGCCAGTACCCCGCCATGAAGCCGGGCAGGTCGCCTCGATTCCACGCCGCGAGTTGGGCATCGAGCACGGCCTGGATCGCCGTCCGTTCGTTCGTGTCCTGCGCCTGGGCCGCCGCCAAAGAAGGCAGCAAGGCTGGACCGAGGAGCAAGATGAGGGCTCTCAGGGTGCTGTCGCGATAGCGCATAGCGTCCTCCTTTCAGTGTGCGTCGGGTCCCGCCCTATCCACGTTCGTCGATCGCCAACTGCGCCAGGGTCTTGGTCAGCAGCTCGGCCTCGCCCCAGGTCATGGCGGTGAAACCTTCCGGGAACAGCATACGCTGGCCGCGAAGAGCAACCTGCGCGATGCCGTACTTGTTGTACGTCGGGTGATCCGACCCGGGCAGGTAGGCGACGGGCAGCCGGTGCCGGTCCGCGGCGTTGAACTCCGCCAGCCGGCGGCCCAGCTCCGCGACGCATCGCGGCTCCATCTCCCGGCACAGCTCCCCGACCACCGCGCCCGGAGCCGCTGCCGCGGCGAAGGCAGCCAGGACCTCCGCGATGCGGCGCCGGTGGCG
>DATKFK010001056.1:0-4111 GCA_035544375.1 Thermoanaerobaculia bacterium | reverse complement strand
GACCAGCCGCTTGTTGATAAAGACGTAGATCGAGTTGCGGTTGAGTTTCTGCAACTCCGGCTTGGAATAGAAGCCGGTGAGGCGGAGGCGTCCCGGGTCCCGCGGGACTTCACCCGGCTCTCGTTTCCAGGGGGGTGGCTCGGGAAGTCCCCCGCGCTCCAGGGGTAGCTCCGCAGCCACGTTGAGAAGCTGGGCCAGCGTGTCCTTGCCGAAAATCTGGTAAATCCGCTCTGCGGTGCGGGTTACGGGCGGCGCCGAGAGCAGCGTGTGGGTCGCCGACACCAGTTCGAACTGCTTTTCCGGATGCACGAGGGCGTAATGGGTGACGAGCGCGGTCACGTGGGCCAGTTCGGTCGATTCGGCGCGCAGAAATTTGCGCCTGGCGGGGGTGTTGAAGAAGAGGTCGGCGACCGACAGCGTGGTTCCCCGGGGCAGGGCGGCATCGTCGACGTGGAGGATCTTGCCCCCCGCAATCTCCAAGTGAGTGCCGGCCCCGGCTGGGGCGGATTCTCCGGTCCCGGTGTCCAGGGTGACGCGAGCCACCGAGCCGATCGAAGGCAGGGCTTCGCCGCGAAAGCCGAGCGTGGCAATGGACAGCAAGTCCTGCACGGTGCGGAGCTTGGAGGTGGCGTGGCGCTCGAATGCCAGCAGGGCGTCGTCGCGGTTCATGCCGCAGCCGTCATCGATGACGCGGATCAGCTTCCGCCCCCCGGCCTCGACCTCCACGCGGATGCGGCCGGCACCCGCGTCGAGCGCGTTTTCGAGCAGTTCCTTGACGACGGAAGCGGGCCTGTCCACCACTTCGCCCGCGGCGATCTGGTTGGCCACCTGGTCAGCAAGAACCCGTATGCGCCCCATAAGGGTCTAGAGTACAGCAGCGGCAGTTGTCAGGGATCAGGGATCAGGGGTCGGGGGGTGCGGTGGTTCGTGGTGACCCAAATTTGCGACCGGAAAAAGTCCAAGGCTGGGGTCACGGAACGATACCGCTTGTTCCCACATTCCGCGTCGTATGGCGTGTTCCCTGTCCCCTGATCCCCGGCCCCTGATCTCTGATCTCTGATCCCTGAAATCTACTTCGGCAGTTCGGTCACGTCCCAGCCACCGCCCAGGGCCCGGATGAGCTGCACGCCGGCGGCGAACTGGCGGGTCTGGAGGTCGGTCAGGGTACGCTGATTCGACAAGAGAATGGCCTCGGCCGTGAGTACTTCGAGATAGGCGGTGACGCCGCCCTTGTAGCGCGAGTTGGAGATGTTGAATGAGCGCTCGGCCGCGGCCACCGCTCGCTGTTCCGTCGCGGTTTCCTGGTCGAGAATGCGCAGCGTGGAGAGATTGTCTTCCACGTCCTGGAATGCCTGAATGACCGTGTTCCGATAGGCGGAGGCCTGGGCTTCATACTGCTGGCGCGCCTGATCGGTGAGCGCACGGCGCTGCCCGGCGTCGAACAACAATTCGGTCGCCTGGGCCCCCAGCGACCACAGCGCGCTGGGTCCCTGAATCAAGTTACCGATATGGGTGCTCTCGAATCCTCCGGTGCCGCCAATCGAGATGGTGGGGTAATAGGCGGCGACGGCGATTCCGATGCGGGCGTTGGCGGCGGCTGTCAACCGTTCGGCCGCGGCGATATCGGGTCGGCGCTCGAGCAGTTGAGAAGGCACGCCGATGGGAATTTTGGGAAGTGAAAGATCGAGGGGCGAAAACGGAATACTGAAGTCGGGAATGTTGTAGTAGGCGATGGTGCCGACGGCGTGCTCGAATTGCGCCCGTCCCACGCCCACGTCCACCAGTTGCGCCCGCGTCGTTTCGAGCTGTGTTTCGGCCTGCGCAACGTCGGCCTGCGTTGCCACGCCGCCTTTCAAGCGCCGCTGGGTCAGGTCGAGCTGATGTTCCAGATCGACGACCGTGGCTTTGAGCAGCTTGATCTCGGAGTCCAGCCCGCGCAGTTGAAAGTAATCGGCCGCCAGTTCCGCCTGCAGCGACAAGTCGACATTCGCCATGTCCGCGGCAGTGGCTTGCTCGGTGGCACGGGTGGCCTCGATGTTGCGGCGGATGCGGCCCCAGAAGTCCGGCTCCCACCCTGCCTGGCCGGCGAGAACGAGGTCGTTGTAGCTGGTCTGCGTGATCGAAGAGGCGAGTGGCCTGTGCTCGGAATTTTCGTAGTGAACGGCGCCGGCCCCGAGCGAAAGCGTGGGATACAACGTGGACCGCACTGCGGCGACCTGGTCGCGGGCGGCGTTGTAGTTCTCCATGGCCTGGCGCAGGGCCTGGTTATTGGTAGCGATGCGTTCTTCGAGCTGGTTGAGGCGGGGGTCGTTGTAGACCTCCCACCATTTGCCCTTCAGCATGCCGTCGGAGGGGTTGGCGGGAGTCCAGGAGCCGCCCTGCGGGCTGGGAGGCGGGACTACGGAGGGCGCGCCAGTCTCCTTGTAGGCGGGAGGCGCGGTATAGACGGGGACTTTGTAGTTGGGGCCGACGGGCTTGCAGGCGGTGAGCAGACAAACCGCGGCGAGCGCGGCAAGGCAACCTGCTCGACGCGCTGATCGGTCCATCCCCACCCTGGCGCCGTCGGACGACGTCGCTGGAATGGGGCACCCGGGACTCTCGATGAATTGGGGCCGGGAGGACACCGCTACTTGCCTCCTGGACTGGCGGGCGGGGCCCCATTCTGCTGGTTGGCGTTCTGGCCTGGGCTCTCCACGTAGAGCTTCTCGCCTTCGATGATGGAGTCGGGCGGGTCTTGAATAACGCGGTCATTGGCACTGAGGCCCGAAATGACCTCGACGGTCGCCCCGTTGTCCTGGCCGATCACGATGGGGACCAGATGGGCCACGTCGTTGCTGGCCACGGTGGCCACTCGCAGGCCCTCGTGGCGGAAGATCAATGCGGAGACGGGAATGACAAACGTCTGCCCCACGGATGCGGTCCGGAAGTGAACCTGGGCCAGCGAGCCGGGCATCAACTCGCCCTTGCGATTGTCGATATCGATTTCGACCAGCAAGGTGCGGTTTGCGGGGTCGATAGCCTTGGCGGTGCGCACCAGGTTACCCTGAAACAGCCTTCCCGGATGCTCGGGGAAGCCGAGATCGATCTTCTCGCCGAGGCGGATGGCCCCGGTGTAGATCTGCGGCACATTGGTGTAGACGCGGAGGGTTTCGAGAGCCTGCAGGTGGAAGAGCTCGTTGGCGGCGCCCTCGTTGATTAACTGGCCGGTATCGACTCCGCGCGCGGTGACTACGCCGTCGAAGGGCGCGAACACCTTCTCAAAACCCTGCAGTTCCTTGAGCCGTTGCACGTTGGCCTGGGCGGAGTGAACCGCCGAAGAGGTGGAGGCCGCCTGGGTAACGAAGGTGTCGGTGTCCAGCTGGGAAACAGCGTCGGAGCCCACGAGCCCCTTGTAGCGGTCGGCCTGGGTTTTGGCATTGCCGGCATTGGTCTGGGCGGTAATGAGGTCGGCCTCGGCCTGGGCCAGTTGTTGATCCACTTCGGGGGTGGCAATCTCGGCCAGAAGGGCCCCCTTCTTCACCCGCGCGCCGATGTCGTAGTACCACTTGGTGAGGTAGCCGGAGGTCCGGGCGTAGATGGGCGAATCGGTGTAGGCGCTGACGTTGCCGGGCAGGATGAAAGTATCCATCGGCGCGCCCGGCCGTGGCGGAATGGCAATGACCGAGGGGGCCGACAGTCGCTGCGTCGTGTCGGCCAGGACCTCGTCATTGTGACGGCGTTTCCAGATGCCATGGACGGCGAGGACCACGATGGCGATCAGCACGATGGTCACGCCAATCACCGCTCCCCGGCCGGAAACAGCCTTGTGCTCCGGCGCGGTCTCGTGGTCCTGCGAAGAACGGGAATTCTGCCGCAACCCGCCGTTGGGTGCGGGTGGTTGGCCCGGAGGCTGGGGCCCTTGCGATTGCGAGATGGGATCGTTGGTCATTGAGGTTTCTCCGGGGGCAGGTTACTCCGGGTGGTTGTCGACGTCGTCAAAGGTGGCCGCAGCCGCGCCGCTATAAGCCGGCCTGGCCCGGCGCCGCACCAGCCAGCCATGCACAACCGAAAAGAAAACGGGAACAAAAAACAGGGTGGCAACGGTGGCCAGTAACAGGCCGCCGATCACAGC
>DATKFK010001055.1:0-11101 GCA_035544375.1 Thermoanaerobaculia bacterium | reverse complement strand
GCGCGGTGCAGATCAGGCGGTAGCCGCGCAGGTTGGCCGCCATCGCCAGGCCGACGCCGGTGTTGCCGGAGGTGGGCTCGACGATGGTGCCCCCGGGCCGCAGCAGGCCGGCGCGCTCGCCGGCCTCGATCATCGCCGTGCCGATCCGGTCCTTGACGCTGCCGCCGGGATTGAAGGACTCGACCTTGGCCGCCAGCGTCGCCCCGGAAGGGTGGAACCGGCCCAGCCGCACGAGCGGAGTGTTGCCCAGCGTCTCGAGGATGTTGTCGTAGATCTGCATCGTCGCCAATGAGGTCTGGCTGTGGTGTGAGTCGATGGGGTCGGTTACGGCGGTGAGTCCTCGGCGACGCGAAGGCGCGGATGCTAACACATGTCGGCTGAGGTGGCTTGCAGTCGACCCTTGCGATGAAAGCCGGGGGCCGGAGGGTAGAATTGCAGAGATGCCCGAGGATGACACGATCGCCGGAGCCCCGATGGAGGTCGCGGCGGTCGATGCACTCTATCGACCCTTTGCCGCATTTGCGGGATGGGGCGGCCTCGGCGACATGCACCGTGATCTCTGGAGCCGTTTCGCGGGCGAGCTGGGTGAGGGCCGGCGGCTGGCCGCCCCGAGTCAGCTCGCACGAGCGGTGATGGTAGCGGTACGTTCGGCCGCCATCGACACCGGCGCGATCGAAGGCCTCTACCACGTCGATCGCGGGTTCACGATGAGCGTTGCCGTCCAGGCTTTCGCGTGGGAGCAGGCTCTCGCGGAGCGGGGCGAAGGTGTGCGAGAGCTGTTCGAGGCTCAGCTCTCGGCATACGAGCTGGCGATCGATCTGGTAACCCAACAGACGCCACTTAGCGAGGCTTGGCTGAGATCGCTCCATGAGCGCATCTGTGGCCCCCAGAAGACCTACCGCGTGCGTACCGAACAGGGTTGGCAGAATCACGAGCTGCCACATGGGCACTACAAAAAGCTCCCGAATCACGTGCGGCTGGCGGACGGGACGTTTCACGCGTTTGCGCCGGTAGCAGACGTGGCGCCGGAGATGCGCCGGTTCATGGAGCAGCTCCGTTCGAAGGCTTTCGAGGAAGCGCACCCGGTCGAGCAAGCAGCCTACGCACACTATGCCTTGACCGCCGTGCACCCGTTCGCCGATGGCAATGGCAGGGTTGCTCGTGCGCTCGCATCCGTCTACCTCTACAGGAGTCTCTCGATTCCCCTCCTGGTATTCGCTCACCAGCGGCTGCAATACTTCGACGCCCTGGCGCGGGCGGACGGCGGCGACCCCGCTCCATGGCTGACCTTCGTCGCCGATCGCGGAATCGACACGATGCAGCTCGTCGTGGAGAGCCTGCGGTCGGCCGCCACGCCGCATCCAAAGGAGATCGCCGAGGGGCTCAAATCCATCTTTGGATCGCGAGGCCGCACCCACGCCGAGCTGGACAACCTGGCACTGCATCTAATGGCGGAGTTGAGAGGGCGAGTAAGAGCGATCGCGCCTCAGGCAGGCAACTCGATCGAGCACGGGCCCGCCGGCTGGCCTCCTCCGGCCAGGTACCGCCGCATCACGAGTGCAAATTGCCCAGTGGTGGAGGTGGCACTGCAAGCTCCGCCGCCGTTCTCGTTCACTCTGAGAGTCTTCTTTAGAGTGAATATCGCCTTGGAAGATGGCAACCCGTTCGGGTTCCAGGTGGAGGCCCTTGGCAGCCAAGACCGCCTGGACGTCCGAGACGCCGACGTGGCTCCCGAGATCAGTGCGAGCCTGGCGCTGCGCCTGGACCAGTGGACCGAGCGTCAGCTGGGCGCGAAAATGACCGAGCTGGAGCAGCTCATGAAAGCCAGGCTCGACGAGTACCGCTAGGCGGCGAGGCTCAGTCTTCCCAGTCCCAGAAGAAATCGCGGTTGGTGAGGGCGGGTTCCTCGGCCGGGCGCTCCTCGCCGTCGCTGCCGTCCGCGGACGTCCCGGCGGGTGGGGCCAGCTCGCCGCGGACCACCGCCAGCTGCTCCTCGAGGTCGGCGGTCTCGCGCTCCCAGTAGTCGAGGGTTCCGAAGTGCGGCCAGGCGGCCGGGAAGGCCGGGTCATGCCAGCGGCGCGCGAGCCAGGCGGCATAGTGGATGACGCGCAGCGCGCGCAGCGGCTCGATCAGGCGGAGCGTCGAGCGGTCGAAGAGGCGGAACTGCTCGTAGCCCTCGAGGAACCGCTCGCGCAGGCCGAGCGCCCAGGCATCGCGGCCGGGCAGCGCCAGCCAGACGTCCTGGGCGGCGGGCCCCATCACCATGTCGTCGAAGTCGAGGACGCGCAGCACGCCGTCGCGCAGCAGGACGTTGCCGAGATGGAGGTCGCCGTGGAGACGATGGATCTGACCGGGGTCGAGCGCCGCGAGGGCGCCGTCGAGCTGGCCGGCGATCGCCAAAGCGGCGTCACAGTAGCGGTTGCGGAGATGCGGCGGCAGGGTGGCGTGAGCGTCCAGCCAGTCGATGTCGTCGCGGATGAAGCGATCGGCGGCCAGCCGCAGGCGGTGCTCGGCCGGGTGGCGCGCGGCGACGTTGTGCAGCCGTCCGACCAGCATGCCCAGGCGCCAGGCGGTGGTGCCGTCCAGCTCGTCCGGCGCTCGCCCGCCGCTGCGGTCGGAAAGCGAGTAGTAGATATGGTCGATACGCCGGAGCGTGCTGCCGTCGGGGAACGGCCGCACCGTGCAGACCGGCACCTCGTCGGCGTCGAGCTCGCGCAGGAACTGGTGCTCCTCGAGGATCTGCTCCTCGTTCCAGCGTCCCGGCCGGTAGAACTTGGCGACGATGCGCGTGCGGTCCTCGAGCTCGACCTCGTAGACCCGGTTCTCGAAGGAGTTGAGCGGGTAGCAGACCGGATTGCAGCGCAGGCCGCCCGCCTCGACCGCCGCCAGCACCTTCTCCGGCGTCAGGGACAGGAACAGGTCGGTCGCCGGCTCGAGCTCCATGCCGCCAATGTAGCATGAGGGTCATGCGCATCCTCGACCAGCAGATCATGAACCGGGTCTTCGCCGTCACCGACGAGGTGCCCATCGACCGCGAGGCCCTGCAGGTGGCCCTGGTGCTGGAAGGCGAAGGCAAGATCGAGCGCACCGCCGCCGGCAAGCTGGCCATCACCCTGCCGGACACGGACGACCTGGAGCCGTTCCTGGCCACCCTGGCCCGGCGCGCGCGGGAGGCGCTCGCAGGTTGATCCCGCCTGCCGCCCGGGGGGAAGCATTCTCGCAACAGCCCGCGGGAGAGGGCGCCGGGGCGGACGGCGCCCGCCGGGGCCTCTTCAGAGGATCCGCTCCTCTCCGGAGTAGACGTTGAACCGCTCGCCGCGCAGGAAGCCGACCAGGGTCATGCCCTGCTCGCGCGCCAGCTCGACCGCCAGGCTGCTGGGCGCTCCCACCGCGGCGAGCACCGGGATGCCGCCGGCAGCCGCCTTCTGCACCAGCTCGAAGCTGGCCCGGCCGCTGACCAGCAGCACCCGGTCGGAGGCGGGCAGCGCGCCGTCCAGGAGCAGCGTGCCGATCAGCTTGTCCACGGCGTTGTGGCGGCCGACGTCCTCATGCAGGAGCAGCAGCCGGCCGGCGGCATCGAAGAGGCCGGCCGCGTGCAGGCCGCCGGTGCGCGAGAAGACCGGCTGCGCCCGGCGCAGGGTCTCCGGCAGACCGGTCAAGACCCCGGGAGCGATCCGCTCGCGGCCCACCGGCCGGGCCGGGCAGACGGCGCGCACCATGTCGATCGAGGTCTTGCCGCAGACCCCGCAGCTCGAGGTGGTGTAGACGTTGCGGCTGAAGCGCCGCGGATCGAAGGGGACCTCCGGAGCCAGGTGGACCTCGACGACGTTGGGCTCCTCCGCCGTCGCCTCCTGGCGGCAGTAGCTAATGCTCCAGACCGCTTCGCGCGACGCGAGGATCCCCTCGCTCAGCATGAACCCGGCGGTGAGCTCGAAGTCGTGACCCGGGGTCCGCATGGTCACCGCCACGGCGTGGCGCACCCTGTGGCCCCCCTCCTCGGCCGTGACCCGCATCTCGAGCGGCTCCTCGGCGGCCAGCGCGTCCGACCGCCGCTCGATCCTGCCGGCGTCGTAGGTCACCACGGGAGCCCGCACCGCCGCGGCCGCGGCGGTGCCGGCCGCCGGTTGCGGCACTCCCCTCTCGCCCCTCTCGACGATGGCTTTGCCTGTCGCCAGTCGCGGCAGTCCCTGCTTGTCGTCGGCCGAAATCGCGCCAGGTTGGGTGCTCATGGGAGCGCTGCCCCGCATCCGAGCCGGATGCTAGCACGCGCTGCGGACCCGGTCGGCGTAGAATGGAACCGGAGGTACTGGCCATGTCGCCTCGTGACAACCTCCACCGGTTGGTGGATTCGCTCCCCGAGAGCGAGTTAGAGCGCGCCGAGCGTGTGCTCGAGGCGTTGCGCCAGGTAGCCGAGCCACCCTATCGGCCACTTGAGGCGGCTCCTCTCGACAACGAACCGGAAGCGCCAGAGGAAAGAGCGGCCGTGGAAGAAGCACGCCGCGACCTCGCGGCGGGGCGCGCGATCCCCCACGAAGAAGCAAAGCGGCGGTGGGGTCTGTAGATCGGTCTCGACACCCAGGCGGTCGCTACTCGTAGCCTTGACCCCGTCCAAAGACATGCAGCACCGTCATGCTGGCGGCGGGCTGATCCCGTGGCCTCTGGCGCCATGCTCCCTTCGCGTCCCCCACCAACAAACCGCTTCGTCTTGCGGGGGTGGGCGTTCTGTGGTACGAAAGGCGGGTCATCGACAAAGGAGGGCAGATGCGAGTCACTCTCCGGTGCTTTCTCCTGACGTCCGCTGCCGCGCGGTCGCAGCCTGGTCCAAACGCTGGTCCACGACGGGGAGGAGGTCGACGATGAACCCCACCAGACGTGACTTCCTGAAAGTCGGCACGATCGGCGGCGTGGCCGCCACGGTCTTCGGGTTCGACCTGGCGCCCGCCCAGGCGCAGGTGCGGGAGCTGAAGATCGCGCGCGCCACCGAGACCCGCTCCACCTGCCCCTACTGCTCGGTGAGCTGCGGCGTCCTCATCTATACCCTGGGCGACAAGGCCAAGAACGTCACCCCGCAGGTCGTCCACGTCGAGGGCGACCCGGACCACCCCATCAACCGGGGCACCCTGTGCCCCAAGGGCTCGTCGCTCGAGCAGGACATCCTGAACCCGCGGCGCCTCACCAAGCCGCAGGTCCGCCGGCCGGGCTCGGATCACTGGGAAGATATTTCCTGGGACACCGCGCTCGACGAGATCGGCCGCTGGGTCAAGAAGACCCGCGATGCGTCGTTCGTCGACAAGGACGCCCAGGGGCGGACCGTCAACCGCTGCGAAGGGATGGCCTTTACCGGCGGCTGCACCGACACCAACGAGTTCAACTTCCTGGTCGTCAAGACCATGCGCAGCCTGGGGGTCTGCTACCTGGAAAACCAGGCCCGGGTCTGACACGGCCCCACGGTCTCAAGTTTGGGACCATCATTCGGACGCGGGGCGATGACCAATGGCTACACCGACATCAAGAACACCGACATGATGTTGATCATGGGTGGCAATCCCGCGGAGAACCATCCATGCGGCTTCAAGTGGGCGATCGAGGCCAAGAAGGTCCGCAACGCCAAGATGATCGTGGTCGACCCGCGCTTCACGCGCACGGCGGCCACCGCCGACCTCTTCCTGCAGATCCGCGCCGGATCTGACATCGCCTTCCTCGGCGGCATGGTCCGCTACGCCATCGAGAACAACCGGCTGGCCAAGGACTACCTCGTCAACTACACCAACGCCGCGTTCATCGTCAAGGAAGGCTTCAAGCTGCCGGAGGACGGCCTCTACTCGGGCTTCAACGCCGCGACGCAGGTCTACGACAAGTCCACCTGGAACTACGAGCAGGGCGGCAACGTCGGCGGCTCGGCTGCCGCCGGTGCCGCTGTCGGGGGCGCGGCCATGGCTCCGGGCAGCGCGGCCGGCGCGACGACCGCTGCACCGCCGGCCCCCCAGGCCGGCGCTCCTGCCGGCGGCGCCAACGGCGCCGCTGCCAAGGCCGGCGCCGCGCCCGCGGGCGGCGCCGCCAAGCCGGCGAATCCTGCCGCGTCCGCCGGCACGCCGCACGACGCGTCGGCCCCGGCCGCCCAGGGCGTCGGTGGCGGGGCTGCCGCGCCCAAGGGCATCCTGCCCAACGCGGCCGTGGCCGGCGGCTCGGCCAGCGCGGGCGCGCCGCCCGCGAGCATGCCGCCCAACGTCGCCTATGACCTCTCGCTCACCCATCCGCGCTGCGTCTTCCAGCTGCTCAAGCGGCAGTACTCGCGCTACACGCCCGAGATGGTCGAGCGCGTCACCGGCATCCCCAAGGCTGACTTCCTGAAGGCCGCCGACCTCTTCACCTCCGTCCGCAAGGACGGCGACATGAAGAAGGCGGCCACGATCATCTATGCGGTCGGATGGACCCAGCACACCTTCGGCTCGCAGATCATCCGCACCGCGGCCATCCTGCAGCTGATGATGGGCAACGTCGGGCGGGCCGGGGGCGGCGTCAACGCGCTGCGCGGCCATTCGAACATCCAGGGCGCCACCGACATGGCGGGCATCTTCGACAACCTGCCGGGCTATCTCAAGGTGCCTGCCCCGGCGGACACCGATTTCGCCGCCTACGCCAAGCGCATCACGCCGGCCGCCGCGAAGCCGTCGGAGTGGGATTCGTTCAATTACTGGGGAAATACGCCGAAGTTCGCGGTCTCCTTCCTGAAGACGATGTACGGCGACGCGGCGACCAAGGAGAACGACTGGGCGTTCGCCTACCTGCCGAAGGTGGACCGCAACTACTCCTGGACCAACATCTGGGACAACATGTACACGGGCAGCGTCAAGGGGATGTTTGCCTTCGGCATGAATGGCGTGGCCATCGGCCCGGATTCGCAGAAGAACATCGCGGCGCTGGCCAAGGCCGACTGGCTGGTCGTCGGCGAGATCTACCAGGACGAGACCAGCGAGTTCTGGAACGCGCCGGGCACGACCGCGGAGGATCAGAAGAAGATCAACACCACCGTCTACCGCTTGCCCTGCGCCGGGTTCGCCGAAAAAGACGGTTCGATGACCAACTCCTCGCGCTGGCTGCAGTGGAAGAACGTCGCACTGCCGCCGCCCGGACAGGCGCGGCTTGACCAGGACATCATCGCCCAGATCTTCTTGAAGGTCCGGGAGCTGTACAAGAAGGAGGGCGGGAAGTTCCCCGATGCCATCCTGAACCTCACCTGGCCTTACACCGATCCGCTGCATCCGGCGCTCGCGGAGGTGGCCAGGGAGATCAACGGCAAGGCCCTGGCCGACCTCGAGGACCCCAAGACCAAGCAGCAGATCAAGGCCGGCCAGCAGCTGCCCGGCTTCGCCTGGCTCAAGGACGACGGCACCACCGCCTGCGGCAACTGGATCTACAGCGGCTCCTGGACCGAGGCCGGCAACCAGCTGGCGCGCCGCGGCACCGAGGATCCGTCCGGCCTGGGGATCTATCCCAATTGGGCATGGTCCTGGCCGGCCAACCGCCGGGTGCTCTACAACCGCGCCTCCTGCGACCCGGCGGGCAAGCCGTATGACCCGTCGCGGCGGCAGGTCTGGTGGAGCGAGGCGGCGCAGAAGTGGGTCGGCAACGACGTGCCCGACTTCAAGGTGGACTCCCATCCGCGCGAGCACATGGGCCCGTTCATCATGAACGCCGAGGGCGTGGGACGGATCTTCGCGCCGCTGGCGCTGTTCGCCGACGGCCCGTTCCCGGAGCACTACGAGCCGATCGAGAGCCCGGTCGCCAATGCGTTCCATCCCGACCAGTCCAACAACCCGGTGGTCAAGAAGCTCAAGACCGACCTCGACAAGTATGCCAAGACCGGCGGCGAGTTCAACGTCATCTGCACCACCTACCGGCTGACCGAGCACTATCACTACTGGACCAAGAACAACCCGATGAACGTGCAGCTCATCCCCGAGCCGTTCGTCGAGATCCCGGTCGAGCTGGCCGCGGACCTGGGGATCAAGGGCGGCGACAAGGTGAAGGTGACGAGCATTCGCAGCTATTACCTCGCGAAGGCGTTCGTCACCCGCCGCATCAAGCCGATGACGATCGACGGCAAGAAGATCTACCAGATCGGCATCCCGATCCATCAGGGCTTCCGCGGCATCCAGGAGGACGAGGGCGAGAACGCGCGGACGCTGGTCAACCGGCTGTCGCCCACCGTCATCGATCCCAACGCCTACACGCCCGAATTCAAGGGTTTCCTGGTCAAGGTCGAGAAGGCATAGGGGACGCCACATGAGCCAGGCAAACTTGGAGATACGCAGGATCTCGGGCCATGCGGGCCCCGTTCCCGGCGCCGGCGTCAAGCGGGAGTTCGAGGTCGCCAAGCTGGTCGACACCACGACCTGCATCGGCTGCAAGGCCTGCGAGGTCGCCTGCTTGGAATGGAACGGCCTCAACTTCACTGACACCACCTTCGACAACAGCTACCAGACCATGCCGGAGACGGCATGGAACTACTGGAACCTGATCAAGTTCGACGAGCAGCACGTCATGGCGGACGCCAGCCTGGTCAGCTACGACGACAGCAAGGCCGGGGGCGGCGGCAGCCTGATGCTGCTGATGCGCAAGGACCAGTGCATGCACTGCGCCGAGCCGGGGTGCCTGGAAGCGTGCCCGGCCGACGGCGCCATCGTCCAGTACGCCAACGGCATCGTCGACTTCCAGCAGGAGCACTGCATCGGCTGCGGGTACTGCATCAGCGGCTGCCCGTTCGACGTGCCGAAGTTCAGCCCGCAGTCGCGCAAGGTGTTCAAGTGCACGCTCTGCGTGGACCGGGTCAGCGAGGGCCTCGAGCCGGCATGCATCAAGGCCTGCCCCACCGGCTGCCTGCACTTCGGCACCAAGCCCGAGATGCAGGAGCTGGCCGAGACCCGCGCCAAGCAGCTGCGCGACGTCTCGGGTTTCACCAACGCGGGGGTCTACGATCCTTTGGGCGTCGGCGGCACCCACGTGATCTACGTGCTGCATGACGTCAATAACCCCGAGGCCTACGGCGGGCTGCCGAAGGACCCGCGCATCCCGTGGACGGTGAAGCTGTGGAAGTACCCGCTCAAGTGGATCGGCAACCTGGCGATGCTCGGCGGCCTGGTCGGGCTCGGGGTCCACTACCTGCGGTTTGGGCCGAAGACCGTCAAGGAAGACGACGACGTCAAGGAGATCAAGAAGGAGGGACCGCAGCCATGAGCGAGCGTTATCTGCTGCCGAACGGGCGGGTCCTCCGCTACTCCTTCAACGAGCGGCTCATGCATTGGGTGGCGGGGGTTTCCTACGTCTACCTGCTGCTGACCGGCCTGGCTTTCTGGTCGCCGTGGCTGTTCTGGATCGCCGTGGTGCTCGGCGGCGGCACGATCTCGCGCGTCCTCCACCCATGGGCCGGAGTGATCTTCTTCTTCTCCGTGCTGTGGATGTACGCCAAGTGGGGTCCGCAGATGCGCGGCACCGAGCGCGACAAGGAATGGTGGCGCTCGCTGCCGCATTACATCCGCAACGAGGACGACGAGGTACCCTCCGAGGACCGGTTCAACGCCGGCCAGAAGTCCCTGTTCTGGGGGTTCCTGTGGTGCGGCGTCGTGCTCTTCCTGACCGGCCTGGTGCTGTGGGAGCCCCACTGGGTATCCTGGGACCTGCGCTGGCTGCGCCTGATCGCGGTGATCCTCCATCCCATCGCCGCGCTGCTGACCATTGCGCTCTTCATGATCCATGTCTACATGGGCACCCTGATCGAGCGCGGCGCCTTCGGCTCCGTGGTTCGCGGGGACGTCTCCCGCAAGTGGGCGGCGAGGTACCACCGCGCCTGGTACGAGCAGGTGGTCCGCGACGCCGGAGCCGATGAATAGCCCGGCGACCGCGCGCCGCGACGCACCGGCCTGACGGATGCGGGCCGAGAGCAAGTGGGACCAGCGTATCGGGCGGGCTCGGGAGCTGGCCGCCGCGCAGCCCGCCGCATCCGAGGGCCTGCGCTTCTACGAGCGCATCGCCGGGTTCCAGCGGTCGCTGTACGCCAAGGTCGTCGCGCAGCTCGGCGAGGACCAGGAGGCGCGTCCGCCGGGGACGTTGCGCGAGGAGCTGGACCTGTTCGTCCTCCTCCCCTCGTTTCCCCTCTTCCTGTCGCTCGTCGAGACCGCCGCCCCCGCTCCGCTCGGCCGCTCCGCCGCCGACCTGGGCGTCCACGGCGCGGCCCGCTGGCAGGAGGTGCTGCACGAGCTATGGCGCGCGGGCGGCGCGGACGCCTCGGCGGCGCTCACGCCCGCCGAGGCCTTGATCTCGTGGACCTTCCTGCAGCCGTACGCCGAATACCTCGCGGACCATACCGAACAGCCCGCCGACGGCAGCACGCCGGACCGGTGCCCCTGCTGCGGCGGCAGGCCCCAGGCGGGGGTCCTGCGGCCGCAGGGGGACGGCGGCAAGCGGTCCCTCATCTGTGCGCTGTGCTCGACGGAGTGGGAGTACCGGCGCATCGTCTGCCCTGCCTGTGGCGAGGAGGGAGTGGACAAGCTGCCCATCTATGTGGCCGAGGAGCTCGGTCACATCCGCGTCGAAGCCTGCGACACCTGCCGTCACTACATCAAGACGATCGACATGACGAAGAACGGCAAGGCGGTGCCGGTGGTGGACGAGCTGGCGGCGGTGCCGCTCAGCCTGTGGGCGGAAGAGCACGGCTACACGAAGCTGCATCCCAACCTGATGGGACTCTGATCCAATCTTCTAGGCACCACCGCCCGCGGCGCCCCCTGGCCGCGGCCCCGAGCCGCCCCTCCGACAAGCAACGAATGCCGCGACTGGCGACCGGCGGAGCCGCGGCCCCTTCGCCGTGGCGACCGGTTTCGGCCGATCGCCTATAATCCCGCCCTCGCCCCGCCCCCCGGCGGGGGACAGCTGTCAACAGATCAGGAGCAGCCATGGCAGAGCAGTACATCTATGTGATGAAGGACCTGCGGAAGATGTACCCGCCCAACCGCGAGGTCTTGAAGGGAATATGGTTGTCGTTCCTGCCGGGCGCGAAGATCGGCGTGCTGGGTTTGAACGGCGCCGGCAAGAGCACGCTGCT
>DATKFK010001054.1:0-2777 GCA_035544375.1 Thermoanaerobaculia bacterium | reverse complement strand
GTCGCGCCAGGTCGCGGCCAGGGCCGCCGCCGCCTCCTCGAGGCTGGCTCCCAGGGTGGCAGCGAAGCTGGCGTAACGCAGGGCCTCGGTGCGCAGGCGCTCGCCGCGCTGCTCGCCGGTGATCGCCGGCGGCGCCGCGGCAACGAAGGTGCCGTCGCCGCGCCGCACCGCCAGCACGCCGGCGTCGGCGAGACGCTGATAGGCCTTGGCGACCGTCGCCGGGTTGACGGCAAGGCCGCGAGCCAGCTCCCGCACCGAGGGCACCGAGGCCGAGGGGGGCAGGGCGCCGCTCGCGACGAGGTTGCGGACGCTCTCTTCGATCTGGCGCCAGATCGGCCGGGGATCGGAGGCGTCGATGCGAAAGGTGGCATTCATGGCGTCGCAGCCGCGGCGAGGGTGGTTGAGAGTTTGACTGGACGCGTGTGGAGGCGGTTCCGTCCCTGGCGATACTGTAGTAGTACTGTCGGACAGTATACACGCAGCGAGGCCTTGTCAAGGACGAGCATCGAGCAGCAGGGAGCAGGGCTTGATCTATGCTGAGGCTCCGGGTTCAGCGTTGCTGCATGCTGCCGGGGAAAGGGACGGGTCCATGGACCTTGAAGTCCGCCGCGACGACGCGAAGGGGAAGTACTACGCGGTGATCGATGGCCACGAGGCGCACATCCGGTTCGCGCCGGCTGGCGACCGGGTGCTCGACTTCCAGCACACCGAGGTGCCGCGGGAGCTGCGCGGGCGCGGCGTCGCCGACACGCTGGTGCGCCGCGCGCTCCTGGACGTGCGGGCGCGGGGCGAGAGGATCGTCCCGACCTGCCCGTTCGTCAAGGCGTTCCTCGGCAAGCATCCCGAGTACCAGGCCCTGGCGGCGACGACCGGGTGAGCGCTGGCCGCTTGGGTCGGCGGCCGGGTGAGGGGTGGCTTCGGGAGCGGGCGGGAGCGGGCCCGCTGGCGTCGCCGGCTCAAACACTCCAGATCTGGCTGAGGGCGCGCTGGAAGTTGCCGCCCAGGACGCCGGCGACCTCGGCGGCCGAATAGCCGCGCCGCAGCAGGCCCTCGGCGATCTCGAACACCCGGTACTCGTGGCGCAGGCCGCGCACGCGGTAGGCGGAGCGCACCTGCCTGGTGCGGGGATCGATGGCATCGACGTCGGTGTCGCTGCCGAGGCCCACGTGCTCGACGCCGACCAGCCGGGCGGCATGGTCGAAGTGGTCGAGGATGTCGTCGAAGGTGGCCGAGCGGCCGCCCGAGACCATCATCGGCAGCACCGAGATGCCGATCACGCCGCCCTTGGCGGCCATGGCGCGGATGACCGCGTCGGACTTGCAGCGCGGGTGGTGGACCAGCGCGCGGCAGTTGGAATGGGTGATCAGCACCGGCCGGGTGGAGGCGTCGAGCGCGTCGAGGCTGGTGCGCTCGCCGCAGTGCGAGATGTCGATCGCCATCCCCGCGCTGTTCATCGCCGCCACGATGGTGGCGCCGAATTGCGACAGGCCGCCGGCCTCGGGGTCGGTGCAGCCGCTGCCGAGGCGGTTGCGCTCGTTGTAGGTGAGCTGCGACACCCGCTGGCCGAGACCGTGGAACAGCGCCACGTCGGCCGGGGTGCGGAAGTGGCTGGCGTTCTGGAAGCCGAGCAGGAGGCCGATGCGGTCCTCGGCCTTGACCCGCTCGAGGTCCGCCGCGCCGTCGATGCGCAGCAGGGTCTCGCCATGGCCCGCGATCAGCCGGTTCCAGCCCGCCATCCAGCGCAGCGCGGCGCCGTGGGCGTCGGCCTCGTTGGGATCCACGGCGGGGTGGAAGACGCCGATGCCGGAGGCGCGCAGGCGGGCGAGGTCGGCCTTGCCGAAGCTCTGCGGCTGGCTCTCCCAGGCATAGAGGCGCGGCCAGTCGAGGGTCAGCAGGCTCAGCATGTCCACGACCGTCGTGCGGTGGACGATCTCGGCGGCGCGGTCGGAGACCGCGATTTCCCTGGGGAGCTGAAAGCCGCGGAGGCGCAGACCTTCGGCGGGCGCACCGAACAAACGTCGGGGACCTACGCCGAACAGGGGGGAGATCAGGGCCTGCGCTCCGGCGAGCAGACCCGCCCTTAGGACTTCACGACGGTTCAACTGCGTAGCACCTTGCTGGTGGCGGGAGTATAGAGCAGGTCGGGTGGGGTTGACTAGTGCCAGCTCCCAGCGCACGGGCCTGGTGGGAACGCAACTTGCTTGTAAAATCTCTTCGCGCGGCGGAGAGTTGGACCGCTCGGGTCCGCCACCGCCGCGTTCCCACGCTCAAGGAGAACGACTATGGGTCTTCGACGGTTGGCGGTCCGGCTCTGGGTGGCTATCCTGCTGGTGGCGGTCGCGGCGCCGGCGGCGAGTGCCACGACGAAGTGCACCATGAAGTACAACCTCAAGGAGTGGTCGGCGTTCTACAAGAAAGCCGACGGCGCAGGAGTCATCAGCTGCGACAACGGCCAGTCGGCCGACGTCAGGATCACGGCGCGGGGCGGCGGCTTGAGCGCCGGCAAGGGCGAGATCCGCGACGGCAAGGGCACGTTCTCCGACGTGGCGGACATGAAGGAGCTGTTCGGCACCTACGTCGCCGCCGATGCCAGCGCCGGAGCGGTCAAGAACGCCGCCGCCGCGGTGGTGACCAAGGGCGAGGTCACTCTCGGCCTGGAGGGCAAGGGCACCGGCTGGGAGGTCGGCATCTCCTTCGGCAAGTTCACGATCACCCGCAAGTAGCGTCTTGGTCTGGCGTCCGAGGTTTGGCCGTCACGGGGCGCGGCGCCGCCGGAG
>DATKFK010001053.1:0-4528 GCA_035544375.1 Thermoanaerobaculia bacterium | reverse complement strand
CGCGGACCTCCGCGCCAAGCGGTGCGGTGACGATCGTCGGCATGGCAGCGCACGACCAGGATCACCAATACGATGAGTTATGGGCTGGGGCTGCTTCGCAGCGAAGAAGATGGGCTGGACGTGATCAGCCACGGCGGCATGACCCTTGGCTTCACCTCCGACATGTATTTCCTGCCCCAAAACGACGTCGGGGTGGTCTTGCTCACCAATCTATACGCGGCCAACCTCCTCGCGGCGGCGCGCCAGAAGTATTCGAGCTGCTCTTTGGCGCGCCGGCGAAAGCCCGGCAGATGATCGAGGTCGCCGCGTTGGCTGAAAAGCAGGCGATCGCGGGCAGGCGCGTTCGCGTGAAGTTGGGTGCCGAGGCCGTGGCGTGGCTGGAAGGAATTGCGGGCGAGTACCGGAGCCGCGAGCTCGGACCACTGGTCGTGCGCCGGAAAGCAGGGGGATATTGGGGCGAGCTCGAGAGCTGGGCCAGCCCGCTGGGCATCGAGGAGCAACCCGGTGGACGCCCGCTGGTGGCGCTGGCTGGTCCCGGGTTGATCCATGCCCTCCGCCTGCAAGTGGCGGACGATGGCCAGGCCCTCGTCCTGGATCAAGGACAACACGTCTACAGGTTCGAGCGACAATAACGGTGCTGCAGCTCGGCCGCGTCACCATCTCTCCGGAGGTCGCGGGCCTGCCCGGCTGGGCCGATGGCTTCCGCCTGCGACGCCTCAGAAGGTCAGCTTGCGGATGACCAGGGTGTCGTCGGCCTGGAACTGGGGTGCGGCGGTGGGCGGCCGGGCTTGCAGCAGCGTGGCGCCGGCGGGCGGCAGGCCGTGGGTGGTGTCGGCGGCGTGCAGCTCGAGCGGGCCGGCGGCGGCGACCTCGAGATCGACCTCGCAGCCTTGGGCGGGCAAGGTGAGGACGTTGTAGGACCGGAAGCGCCAGCCGGGAAGACCGGGGGGACCGCCGCGCCAGCCGGTCTCGGGCACCGGCTGGCCCGCGATGCGAACGCCTTCCGGATGCGCCGCTGCCGGCACCCACAGGGTGGCAATGGTGGCGCCCCGCCGCGACGCGAGCCAGAGCCGCAGCTGGCGCCTGCCGGCGGCGACGCTGCTGGCGAGCAGGCGCACCTCGGGCGCCGGCGCGGCGGCTGCCGGCAGCGGCGGCGCGGGCGCGCTCCGTGCCCGCCACTCCGCCGGATCCCAGGCGAGCACCGGCGCCGGCGGCTGGAAGGTGACGGCGCGCCGCACTTCGGCGGGCAGCTCGACCGGCGAGTCCGCCACCCAGCGCGCCGCGCCCGTATCGCCGTCCTGGATAAAGGTGAAGGTGAGCGCCTGGGGTGACGAGCGCGAGAAGAGCGGCAGCGGCAGCGCCGACACCGCCGCGACCAGCAGCAGCGCCACCGCGGCCCGCGCGAGCCCGCGGCAGGCCGTCGAGGCGGCGAAGGCCGGCGCCAGGGTCGCCAGCAGCACCGCCAGCAGGGCGGCGATGACCGGCAGCGCCGGCGTGCCCAGGCCGTCGTAGAGCAGCGGCAGGACGCCGAACCACAGCAGCGCCCCGGTCAGCGCCGGCACCAGGACCATCGCCGCCGGCGGGCTGCCAGGCGCCCCGGCCCGGCGCCAGGGAGCGGCGAGCGCCCCGCAGATGCCGGCCGCGAGCCCCGGCAGCACCAGGACATAGCTCGCCGCCGGCGCCAGCGCCGCGAGCGCCGCGCCCAGGACCGCCCAAAGCGTCCAGACGCCCGCCCACAGCCCCAGCGGCGCCGCGCGGCGGAACCAATGCGACACGGCCGCCACCACGGCCAGGGGGAGCAGCCAGAAGGCCACGAGGACCGGCAGCGGATGCGCCGGCCAGGGAACCGCCAGCGGGCCGGCGAGCCGCAGCGCCAGCCCCAAGCCGAAGGCCAGGAGCGCGGTCGCGGCCAGCGCCGCCGGCGCCAGCGCCACTCCACGCGCCAGGTCGCGGAGGGCCAGCGTCCGGCGCGCCAGGCAGGCGATGACGACGGCGACGACCAGCAGCAGCGCCGCGGCCGCCAGCCACGGGGTCCAGCCGAGAGGCCAGCGCACCACGCCCAGGCTCAGCACGTCGAAGAACACCATGCTGCCCGGAGGCGGGGCCGCCAGGCCGGGAGAATTCGCCAGGCCGGCGACCGCGGCGAGCGCGCTGTCACCCTGGTGCTGCAGGCTGGCGGGCGAGCAGTGGGCATAGTCGTCGTCGGCGCTGTGATACAGCGCCGGGCAGCGGATGAAGGCGAAGTTGAGCCCCGGGACCTGGCGGTGCCTGAAGACCGTCAGGTCGGTGTCGTTGGGCAGCTGCGCGTAGATCGAGGCGGCGAGCGAGGTGGTGAGCGGGCGGGGCGCCCGGGCCGCCCAGGCGCTCACCATCCAGGCGTCGTCGCCGGCGGTTTCGAAGAGGATGCTCGGCCCGCAGCCGCCGCGCGCCTCGAGGTTGACGACCGCCTTGACCGCGGTGCGCTCGGGGCTCGACGCGGCGAAGACCGAGGCGCCGATGAGCCCTGCCTCTTCTCCCTCGTCGAGAAGCAGGACCACCGGGTGCAGGGGCGGCGGTCCCGCGCGCAGGGCGCGTGCGATCTCGAGCACCGCTGCCACGCCGGCGAGATCGTCGGCGGCGCCGGGGCCCGCCTCGGACGAGTCGTAGTGCGCGACCGCTGCCACCGCCGCGCCGCTCTCGCGTCCCGGCACGATGGCGACCACGTTGCGCACCCTGGCGCAGATGCCCACCGGGTGGCAGGCGAAGCCCTCCTCGACGTGCGGCTGGAGGCCGAGCCGAGATAGGGTGCGGGCGATGCGTTGTAGGATCGCGGCGTCCGCGGCGCTGCCCGCGGGGTGCGGCCGATCGCCGAGCGTCAGCTCGCGCAGCACCGCGCGCGCCCGCCCGGCCGAGAACTCGGTCGGCGGCGCCGCGGCGGAACGCGGCGCCGGCGCGCCGTGCCGCACCAGGACCAGGATCAGCGTCAATCCGAGCAGCGCCAGCGCCGGCCCCAGCAGGCCGGTGCCCGCCGCCGTCGTGGGCGGCGCGGGCGGCCCCTCGCGCCTTGCGTGCGAGTCCATGGCAGCGGCACTCTAGCAGCGATCCGGCAACTTGACGCACCTGCGTGCCCCTGGCAGGGAACGGGTCTTGTCAACAACCTGCCAGCGCGAAACGGTGCGCTCGCGAGCCGCCGCTGCCGCTCGCCGGCGACGGTTCCCGTCACCGGCGAGCGGCGACCTTCTATGCGCTGCAGGCAGTAGGGGGGCGGTTCAGATCGTGACCCTCCTGCCGTCGAAGGTGGTGAAGCTGAAGCCGGGGAAGAATCGATCACGCGCCTCGTTGTAGGTGTTCTTGAGGTCGGTCAGAAAGTGGATCGCCACCTGCTCGCCCAGGGCCAGCGAGACCGCGGCGTCAGAGCGCCAGTGGACGCCGGCGATGTTGCGCCCGGTGGCGATGTTGGAGGCGAGCTTGTTGAGCTCTCCCCCCACCGTGAGCGCGGCGCCCTGGTAAGGGACGAGCGAGAGGCCGTCGGGCGTGGGCTCGACCGGGTTCTGGATCACGAAGCTCTCGTCGAAGATCGCCTTGAGGACGGTGACGCACGCGCCGGCCACCGTGGCGTGGCCCGCGGTGTAGGAAGGGTGGGTCGGGCAACCCTCGGGAAACGCCTGCGGATGCAGGAGGCTGCCGAACCGGCTGCCGATGCGGTCGAGCACCGGCGAATCGAGCACGTCGGCATGCAGCGTGCCGGGGTACCGGTTGGCGGTCTTCTGGACGTGGACGAGCCCGCCGAACTCCTCCGGCCGCAGCCGGCGGTGGACGAACCATTTCTGGCGCCAGGTGGCTTTCAGGGCGCGGGTGGCGACCTCCGTCACCAGGCCGGCAGCCCAGGGACTGCCGAACGTGCCGAAGCCGGTCTGCGTGCGTGAGTGGATGTAGGGATTGCTGGGGTTCAGCGGACATCCCAAGCCGCTGCTCTCCACGTCCGTCGTGGGCGGCATGATCATCACCAGGCAGGCGTTGAAGTAAGCCTGGAACAGGATGTCCATGCGCACCCAGGCGGCGAGGTCGCGCCCGTTGCGCAGATAGCGCCGTTGCTCGTCGAAGCTCAGGGCGCCGGGCGGCGGGCCGCCGTTCTGCACCACCAGCCAGTCGGCGAAGTCGGTCATCTGATCGGTGTCTGGAAGGTAGGTGTGGAGGTGCCGATCGACGAACTCGGCGCCGAAAGGCGTCGGCAGCCACATGAATTGCGACATGTACGGTCCGACCGTGCCGCCGGCGACGCGGTCGCGGAAGAGCGTCTGCGGCGTCACCAGGCCGCCCGCCCGCGGTCCCCTGAAATCGCTGAGCGCGTTGAGGTCGGCACACGCCGCCGCCACCGAGGGATCGGTCGCGTAGTCGGTGAAGTTGACGTCGCGCAGCAGCGCCATCCAGTAGAGCTCGACCATCTCGCCGGCTTCCTGGGCACTGGCCAGCGCCGGCGCCGGCGGGATGGTGAAGGCAAAGGCGTCGGCGCCCTCGAGGTCGAAGGCGAGGCCGGACTGGGGATCGG